>JBJTKU010000066.1:0-4209 GCA_046096605.1 Candidatus Planktophila sp.
ATATTAGTGTTACTGTATGCCTGTACAGTGCTGTAACAATTTGTTACACAATGTTGCAAACCTTACAGCACACTTACAGGTTCCGGCTGTAAAATACAGCTATGTCTAACTAACTAGGAGATTGACATGGAACGCAAGCAACGCGAGCTCACAGAAGGCTTGAAAGAAGAGTTGAAGCGCCTGTGGGCTGCGGGTCACAGGGAATTGGTTATCCTTACCTTTAAGATGGCTGCGGGAACTGGCGACACAAACATCGCTAAGTGGATCCATAGCAACTTCAAACATGACTACACTGAAGCAGAGCTGGAAGACTTGGGAGTGTTTGCAGCTAATCTCGTTGTCATGCGTTTCGCGCAACAGCTTGCCGCTAATGTCAGAGCACAAAGCAGCGTAGACCCTGTGCAAGCAGCTAAAGATGTCATTGCTAAGGCCATGGCGCACTAAGCAACAACACACGCACAAGGAGCGCACTAGGTGCGCTTTTTGTTTGCCTACTAGGACCCCAAGGTCTACACACGATAGATTACTAAATCGTCCCGTGGGGTCCTAGAGGACTTAAGACCTAAGGTTCTGCGATCTTATGCAGAAAACCCCACGACCTTCAGATCGCTGCTGTTCATGTCTCGCAGCGGGGTCCTAGACAATAACCCCACTTGTTGCATTCTGCTGTTGTGTAACGTTCCCCTTGGGGTCCAGATTGTACGGTCAGAGTTATCCTAGTGCATAGCTGTATTATACACGAAACCCCACGGACGACATGCGTCGCTGCAAAATAGTTGTGGGATATATGGTAAACACTTAGTCAGCTTTTCTATAAACCTGTGTTATAGTCGCTGCATGATCTACAAGTACACGACTCGCATGATGTGCATCGATATGCATAAATGCAGGTCTGTGGGGTTTTTCTTCTCCCCACTTGAATGCATCGTGTGTTACTCTTGCAGTGCGTGGGGTGTCACCCCAAGATCGCTGCAGAAAAGCCTGCAGCGGAGGTGTGGGGTTTATCCACAAGTTATCCGCAAGTTATCCACAGCCGTAAAAAAACCCTGCGTGTTGCAGGGTTTCTTGAAAGGTGCTACGCTTAGGCGACTGCGGGCAGCATCAGCTCACGAGCACGCTCTTCACGCTGTTCCTTGCTGAGGAAGCGGCCCTTTTCGCGTGTGGGCACTGCGGCCAACGCTTCCTCAAAGGTTGCGTAGGTAATGGTGTGCGAGGGCTGTTCGCCTTTGCCCAACCATTTCACAGTGTCTTCGCCCTCGTCAGCAGTAGCTTCTGCCGTGACTTCTGCAGCAGGAGCAGCAGCTTCGACGGGCAGGCCAAAGTGAGCGCGGATCTCGTCTTTGGTCATCGCACGCGGCAGCTCTTCGAGCTCGATGTCCGTGTGCCCGTTACGCATGAGAACCTTGACGCGGTCCATGCTGTTGGCGAAGCGCATCTTCTTGACGCCTTTGAGGGTGCTGTAGCCAGCGACTGTAAACATTTTCATCATCTGCTCCTGTGTGTGAGTGTTTCAAATTATGCAGCTGCCTTATTGCCTCTGCATAGCTGTATTATACGGCCTTTTTTCATGTTGCAAAGAAAAATTTAATGTCCTGACGCCCAAAAGGGTTATCCCAAGGTCTCGTATTTCGTTGCCTCGTAGTGTGCAGCGGGGTCTCGCAGAACAAGGTCTGCACAATGCATCCGCTCGTTATTGCCCCACTCGTCTACGATGGTGATCATGATAGGACCAGCTTGGGAAACCCTAAAGCTGGGCAACCGTTGACTCCAACGAGGGAAAACCTCGTCCCCACGCTTGAACTTGTGCATTACTTGCTCCCAAAGTGATCAGTGATGTCCTCGTCGATCTCAAACATGGTGTCGTCAAGTCCGTCTGCCCAATAGTCCAATCCCACAGTAGTAGGATCGTAGACAGCACGAAACTTGAGAATAGCTGCTTTGAAGACAGCAACTGCCGCCTCCAGTTCAGCGTAGGCTGCGTTAACTTCTGCGAGTGTTTTCATAGCTGTATTATACTGTCAAACATATTCCCGAGCAATACGGAGGGTCATTGCACGACGCTTCTCCCAAGGCATAGCGCGGTACTCCTTGTTCTCGTCGCACATACGATCTTCCAAGCAATCAGTCAACCCTTCCGCGCACAAGGGCTCTCCGGCATCGGCGCAGGCCTGTTGCAGGTCGCTGAAAATTTCGTTGATGATTTGGCGGATGCGGTGTTCCATAGTGGACTCCTGTTGTTGATCAGTGTATTATACAGTCAAAAGCGCAGAACGCTGTCAATCTGATCAAAAAAGGCCCAATGCGTTTCACGGTTGTCGACATTAGTATAGTCAACAATGGGCGCCCCAGTGCGAACATCGCGATCAACGAAATCAACCTGTGCCAGCACTTGAGGCCCTTGTCCAAAGTCCCCACGGACTTCGATGATGCTACCTTGACGCAGATCCTTGGGAGTGATCACGGCTGTTCTCCTTGCATAGCTGCGGCCATTTGATCGTCTGCCCACTCTTCCCAAGTAGGCGGACCTACGAACTCTGCAGAATCAAAGTAGAAGTGCAGGGGTGTTCCGTCGAAGTCCAGTTGCATAGTCTGCTCCTTGTTGCTGTATTATACAGTCAAAGCACGCGACTAAAGCGGCTCCACTCGCTTTGCTCAACATTCCACAGAGCTTCCCCAGTCACTGCGTCATGCACTGCACACCACAGGTTAGTTTCCACTGCGAACTCTTTAGCGTCTTGAAAGTCATCAAGCACAATGCTGAGTTCTTTACCGTTTTGATCTTTGACTACGAACATGACAGCTCCTTAGCGGTTGTTGATACGCAAGTATAACACGGAACGGCACTTATATACGGCAAGACTGCCCGCTGTTACATCTTTTTCTGCTGTATGCTGTGCATGATGCAAGAAAACAACAGTACATCTCGAAAGGACTTTGCGTGTACAACTGTACCTGCGAGTGGGGTTTGCCCCAAGATTCGTGCTGAAGATGCTGAATGCAGGTGCGTGGGGCCCAAGAATCCCACGCAAGAATCTCTGTGCAGTGCCTGCAACACTGTGGGGTTTTATCCACAAGTTATCCACAGAGTGGGGTTTTGGATCCCCATGATGCGATCAGGGTTGATACCTTAGCGCGGATTGGGATCCTATAGCCAAAAGAAAACCCTGCGGATCACAGGGTTTCTTCTAAGATGTTATAATCTTAAACGGTCACGGTGTAGGGTTTGTTCCAGCGCCCGATGTTGATCGAAACATAGTGCGAGCAGTGGAAGTAATCGGTTTGGATATCACTGTGATCGAAGTAGTCCGGACCTTTCAGTGCTTGGACAGCAGCAACGAGAAACTCCGCAGCCTTATCCGAGAAGTGTTCGTGGCACCAGTAAGTGTTAACCTGGATGTAATCTTTCGCGGGTTGGAACGGACGATCGTTGTATTTAGGTTGCACCGAAACCGTTTCGTTATAGTTCTTGATGAAGTCGATCTTGCCCGAGCTCACAGTGAGCACAAGTGTACTATGATGATTGACACTGAGCGATCCCTTGAGTCCATACTTCTTGAGCAAAGCCTTGACCGTGGGCGCGATCTTTGCTTTCATCTCTTGACTAACATATGCCATGATCTAATCTCCTGTGTGTGTTGCGATGTGTTTATTATAGCACAAGATCTAGACTGTGCTGTATATATACAAAGTTCTTCTACCGATCTAGATCCAGCAGCGGGGTCATTTAGATCTAGCTGTATATATACTAGAGATCACAGTGTAGAGCAGCGGGGTCTACTGTGCTGTATATATACAAGAGAGTCCCACTGTATATATACATAGATCTATCCTAGCTGTGCGTGGGGTTTAGGATAGGGGCTGTAGAGCAATCAAGAGGTTGTCCCCACAGTTAAATCCCACTGCCAAGGTGGACCAGAGTGGGGTTTATCGTGGGGTCCGGAGAAGAAAAATGGCACAAAAGGTGCCAGAAAATGGTGGAAAAGTGGTCAGAAAGTGGTGGATTCTTCTGAATTTTTGGAAGAATTTGATGGATTTTCTGTGGCTTTTTTATGGCAACACTGTAGATCAGGTCCGGACATTGGAGAGGCTAAGCCTCTCCAATGTCCGGACCTGTTCGACAGTGTTGCCATAAAAAATCCACAGAAAATACATCAAATTCTTCCAAAAATTAAGAATAATCAACCACATTCTTAACAAATTTGCACCATT
>JBJTKU010000067.1:0-5223 GCA_046096605.1 Candidatus Planktophila sp.
GCACGAAATTTCACTCGTGAAAGAGATTATCGATGCCTTTATCGAACATCCATTTTCTAACGATGAAAGACATGTGCGGCGAATCAGTAAAATTTCCGAGTTTGAGAATAAGAGCTGCTGTTAATTATTTCTTAAAGTATCTCAAGTCTGTGACTTGATGATCTTTTGTGATTCCTTGGCCTTCAAATCGCGTCATGGGACGCCACTCAGGTCTTGGTACAACTCCTCCAAAATAATGATCAGATGCAGCAAATACTTCTTCAATCACTTCTGCATATGGAACCCAATCGGTTGCGATGTGAATAAAACCGCCAGATTTAATCTTTGAAGCGACAAGAGTGAGAAATTCCGGGTTAACAATTCTTCGCTTATGGTGTTTCTTCTTTGGCCATGGATCTGGAAAGAACAAATGGATGCCATCAAGGCTTTCATCCTCAAGATGATCTTCAAAGAGAATGTGCACATCTGTCTCCATGATGCGAATATTCTTTAAGCTAAGTTCTTCAATGCGAGCCATTAGCTTTCCCACACCAGGAAAATGAACTTCAACAGCGAGGAATCCAACATCGGGAAAATCTTGTCCGATAAGGGCGGTCGCTTCGCCCATTCCAAACCCAATCTCCATGATGATCTTCTTGGAATCAGGAAAGAGGGCAGGAAGATCAAGTTTGCCCTCGGGAATCTCTATGCCATAGGTACTCCAGAATCGATCAAGAGCGCTGGCCTGAGAACGGGTGATGCGGGAACCCCTCAGGCGATATGTGCGCACTGAACGGGTTTCCATTGCACCATTCTTACATGATTGGATATGCACCTGATTTCACTCGGTAAACACATCTAAGGAGACACCTGTGCCAGGCACAAATATTAAGCAGGCGGAAGCTGTAGAACGTTCAGAGTTGGTAAAGGTCAAGAGCTACAGAATCGATTTAGATCTGACCACCGGTGCAGAGAATTTCCGCGTTAAGACAACTGTTAGCTTCGAAGGACTAAAGCCTGGTGCATCTACTTATATCGACTGCGTTGGCAGCAAAGTCATCAGCGCATCACTTAACGGAGTTGAATTTGATCCTAAATTCGATGGCGAGACCATCTACATCCCAGCAATCGCTGCAGATAACGTCTTGATTATTGAGCACGAAGGCATCTACTCGAATTCAGGTGAAGGTCTCCACCGTTTTGTCGATCCTGTCGATAACGAGGTCTACCTCTATACCCAGTTCGAAACTGGGGATGCTCGTCGCATGTACGCCTGCTTTGATCAACCTGATCAGAAAGCGACATTTACAATCAGCACCATTACCCCAAAGCATTGGGAAGTTATCTCTAACTACGGCATCGAATCAACAAAGGATGTCGATGGAGATCGTAAGTTCATTCAATTCGCTGAGTCTCAAGTAATTTCAACATACGTCACTGCAATCGTGGCTGGTCCTTACACTTCGGTCCACGATGAGTACAAGGGCGAGAAGACAATTCCGCTGGGAATATATGCACGTAAATCATTCTTTAAGCATGTCGATGCTGAAAATATTTTCGAAGTAACAAAGCAAGGTTTTGCATACTTTGAAAAGACTTTCGGCCTGGCCTATCCATTTGGAAAGTACGACCAGATCGCAGTTGCTGAATATAACTGGGGCGCGATGGAGAACGTCGGCTGCGTTACCTTCCATGAAGACGTTCTGATCTTCCGTTCAAAGGTAACCGAGCGCAACTACGTCAGCCGAGCAACAACAATCCATCACGAGATGGCGCATATGTGGTTCGGCGATCTTGTGACCATGAAGTGGTGGGATGACCTATGGCTTAATGAATCTTTCGCAGAATGGGCTTCATACCAATCAGTCTCAGAGTCAACTAAGTACAAGGAAGCGTGGACAGAGTTCAACTCATTGCGCAAGAACTGGGCATATCGCGTTGATCAGCTGACCACAACTCACCCAATTGCTACAGAGATGGCAGATTTAGATGCAGTACGTACCAACTTCGATGGAATTTCTTACGCCAAAGGTGCATCTGTCTTACAGCAACTTGTAGCCCACGTTGGTCGTGATAACTTCATTAAGGGACTTCGCCTCTACTTCACAAAGCATGCCTTTGGAAATACAACGTTGAAGGACCTTATCGACCAACTTGAGGCCGCATCAGGTCGCGACCTGACACCGTGGGTTTCAACATGGTTGCGTACAGCGGGTGTGAACACTCTTCGCCCAGTGATCGAAGTTGATGGAGATAGATACAAGTCGATCGCGATCAAGCAAGAAGTTCCAACAATGCCCGTTGGTTCTAAGGAACTACGTCCGCATCGTCTACATGTTGGACTCTTTGATATCACCGGTGACAAGCTTTCTCGCCGCACTAGCGTTGAACTAGATGTGGAAGGTGCGCTCACTCAAGTGTCAGCACTTGCTGGCCAAAAGGTCGCAGATCTTGTGCTCATCAATGATAAAGATCAGACATATGCCAAGTTGCGCTTTGATGATCGTTCAATTGCAACCATGAAGAGCCACTTGGGTTCACTAGATGATTCACTTGCCCGCGGACTTATATGGGCATCACTCTGGGATTCCTGCCGAGATGGCGAACTCTCAGCAACTGATTACGTGACTATCGCCCTTAATGCCCTGAAGACTGAAACAGATATCTCAATCGTCTCTGCAACACTGATGCAGATTGATACAGCCGTCTGGGCATATGCAAACCCTGCAAAGCGTGATGCGCTCCGTGCCCACCTAGCAGAATCTGTAGAAGCGCTCCTTGATTCCGCAGCGCCGGGAAGTGATCATCAAATGGCATTTGCTCGTGCATTTGCCAACTTCGCATTTACGCCAGCGCAGTTCGATCGGATTAAGGCAATTCTTGACGGATCAATTAATGGCCTTGTGATTGATGCTGAAATCCGCTGGTACATCTTTATCTGCGGAGTAAAGCGTGGGGTATTCGGTCCTGCCGGGATCGAAGCAGAGTCAGCAAAGGATCAGACAGCTCATGGCAAGCAGTACACAGCACTCGCTTATGCATCTATTCCAACTAAAGAGGCGAAATCAAAGGCGTTCCAGTCTGCAACTACAGATAACCTCTCTAACACCATTCACTCATACACCTGCCTTGGATTTAACGAAAATATCCATCACGAACTACTTGCAGAGTTTGTAGATCCATATTTTGATTCGATGCTGAAGGTTTGGGAGACAAAGGGTTACGAGATTGCTGAAACTACAGCCAATCTTCTCTTTCCATCATGGGTTATTAGCCAAGAAACGCTGGCTAAGGCAGAGAATTGGCTCAACGTGACCGGTAAGGATGCATCTCACGCACTTCGACGCGCGATCACAGAAGGAAGAGATGCGATGTCTCGTGCACTTAAAGCACGAGCTGCAGATCAGTAAGAACTATTCAATAGAATCGATGACAGAGCTTGGCTTCTTGCCAGGCTCTGTTTTCGTTTTCTCCCGTGTTCCAGCAAGAACCAAGACTGTGATGAGAAGGAAGATACCCACTGGAGTTGCAACGAAATATAGGAATGTTTGGACCGCTGACAGTCCTTCACCTGGCATTGCGCCGCCTTCGACTGAACCCATGGTTAGCGCTGATGCGATCAAATGAATCATAGGTCGAAGTGTAAATCAGTTATGCAGTAGCTGCAGCCACTCCAAATGGCTCAAGGTAAGGAAGCCATTGCGGTTCTGTTCGACCGGTTCCAAGAATGCGCCACGCAGCACCGACCGGTTCACGAGGAAGTGATCTGAGTCTCCAACCCAACTCTTTAAGTGGCTTATCTGCCTTGAGGTGATTGCACTTGTGACAGGCAGAGACAACATTTTCCCAACTGTGTCCACCGCCTCGCGAACGTGGAATTACATGATCAATCGAAGTTGCATTAGCTCCGCAGTAAACACATCGCCCACCGTCACGCGCAAATATCGCACGCCGAGACAATGGAACTGCATGGCGATAAGGAATCCGAATGAATTTATTAAGGCGAACAACAGATGGAAGTTCTAATTGACCTGATGAAAAGTGAAGCACTTCCCCTGATGACTCAACCATTGTCGCTCGAGAATTAAGCACAAGAATTAGCGCACGGCGGTCAGGAACGACGCCGAGAGGCTCATACGTTGCGTTAAGCACAAGGCTTCGCGACATCACTACTCCAGTTGTGTCAGGTGCGTGGCTCGCACCGATTGCCCTATCTTGCACCTACTGCACCCAACTTCCCCGTATTTCAAAGCGAATTTCTCATAACCTTTCAAGTACCTTTGGTCTATGAACGAGCGGATTCAAAGTGCAATCGATTGGTTAAGCGGAGCCCCACTTCGGATAATTGCTGTATTGGCTGGGGCGATTCTGGCTCAATGGCTGGGACACAGGGCGATCAATCGAGCGGTCAACCGTCTGGCGACTGTGGACCTTCGCCCCGGTCCAGGAACAGCTCACCGTCAGGCAGAGCGAGCTCGCACAATCGGGTCAGTCCTCACATCCATCCTTAACGCCGTTGTCTGGATTGTTGCAGCGGCGATGGTTTTAGGTGAATTCGGATTTAACTTGGGACCAGTAATTGCCTCTGCCGGAATCGTTGGCGTTGCAGTGGGTCTAGGCGCACAGACTTTAGTGCGCGATATTCTCTCTGGAATCTTTATGTTGATCGAAGATCAATACGGGGTTGGAGATCGCGTTGATGTACTCACCATCAGTGGTGTGGTTGAACGAGTAGGACTGCGAATTACGACCGTTCGCGCAGATAACGGAACGCTTTGGTATATCCGAAATGGTGAAATTCTTACCCTAGGAAATGCTTCAAAGAGCTAATTTATGAAGGCTGGTTGACCATTGAATGGGCTGCCATCTCGATGTAAGAAATCAATTGGTTTCGGTGGATATCTTGCATCTCCATATCGTCGATTGCAGCCATCATGCAGTTAAGCCAGGCATCTCTTGCTGCAAGATCAATATGAAATCCAATGTGCCGCATCCGAAGACGCGGATGACCACGTTCTTCGGAATAAGTAGTTGGGCCACCCCAGTACTGTTCAAGAAACTTCTGTAATCTCCAGGCGGCACCTTTCATATCGCTGTCTGGATACATGGGACGCAAGATTGGGTCGGTTGCAACTCGTGCGTAGAAACCAGATAAGAGTTCGGTAAAGAACTCCTCTCCCCCTACTTCATCATAAAAAGTGCTCATTGCTTGAGTACCGATGTTGGAACATTTCTTGCAATCTG
>JBJTKU010000068.1:0-3603 GCA_046096605.1 Candidatus Planktophila sp.
TCGGATTTTAGGTTTGTGTGATTGTGTTTGCTTTTGGTGCTATTGCATTAGGACTTAACCGCGAGGATGCAACAGCTTTAACCATTCAAACTATCGTCGGCGCAGCAGCGTTGCTAGAAAAGAGTGGAGATTCTCCAACTACGTTACGAGAAAAGGTAACAAGTCCAAATGGGACAACTGCTGCAGCCATCGCTTCATTTTCTCAGGATCATCTTGCCGAGATAGTTGCACGTGCAATGGCTGCGGCCCATGCTCGCTCTCAAGAACTGGCATAAAATGAAACGCTTTCTTCTCGCAGCATTTGCGATTAGTCTGACCACCCAGATTTCAGCTAGCGCTGCCCCTAAGACAATTGTTGCCACCGAGGTAACGAAGATTGCTTCAATTGCACCTTATGAGGGTGCAGTTATCACTTCACTTGGTGTCACAACTTTTAGCAACTACGAGAAGAAGATCGAAGTCAGCACCGTTGATTTCACAGGTACCCAACGCTGGACTATCAAACTTGATACGCTCTCCGATCAGATTGCGATGGCTGCAACATCTGAGAAAGATGGCAACATATGGCTAGCCGGAATGTCAGCTACTTCAACTCTTTCTCAGCTAGAGAGTGCCACGGCTCCGGCAACCAATGTCGATGGAGTTGCAGTCGAGCCAATACCTGGCCTCAGAGATGAATTGAACTCTGTGACGGTGTGGAAGATATCGCCAACCGGTGGTCTCATTGCAACATATGTAGATAGCCAGACAGCGCCTACATTGATAACAGCAATTTCACATTCTATTTCAGGGCTATCGATAATTGGTGACCGTGGCGCTGGAACGATCCTTATCTCTATGACCGCTACTGGAAAATTCAGTTCATCAAAGACCATCGGCACTGCCAAGAGCTCATTTACTTCAATCTATAGAAATAGCGATGGATCTGCCAATATTTATGGATCGAGCAGTGAAACGCTTGGCGGGAAGAAGGCAGCTGGAGTGCGAGATGGAATTTTGGCAAAAGTGAATAAGAGTGGGGCAATTACCAGCATCATTCGCAGTTCAGCTCAATCTGCATCTAGATCTTGGAAGTCTGCGACATCAACGATTTTTTTAGTAGGTGATGTCAAAGTTGGCGGCAAAAATGAAACTGCATTTACAAAATTCAACTCAAGTTTTTCACCGACTTGGACATTGCGTCTTCCCTCTAACGGAGCGATCTTGGCAGCTTCTAGTGCGAACGGATCTCATTACGCCCTATTTAACTCAACCTCATCTATCGCCGGAGTTTCAGGATGGAAGCCCGCTAGCGCAACGGCCATCATCCTGCGCTTTGATAGTAAAGGTGTAATTACCCAAGCGCTAAAAGCACCTCAAATAAAGAGTGCGGATGCAATGGCATTTATCCCAGGTGTTGGAATAATAATCGTTAGCTCGACTGGAATATTTAAAGGTTAAGGTTTAGCAAGAGCAAGGTTGCCGTCAACATTTGCAACTACAACGTTCTTGCCATCAATTACGACCCATTTACCGTTGACACCATTGATCGCGCTATTGTTTGTGATCAAGGAGATCTTCTTTGATGCAAAATCAATAGAACAGAGTCGATCCTCACAGTTAAAGAGGGCCGCTATGCCATTGGTGCGCAGCCATCTATTGGGAGTTCCATACTTACTTGTGTCATAACTCTTGATTGAAAGATTTGCTGAAATTACTGCTGTGCGAATCTGATCAGGTTTTGGAATAGTGGTTGCAGAAGCTCCTAGCCACATGGCAAAGACACTCTTAGGCGTAACAGAAAGTGCTACGTCATAACCCGTCATCGCAAGGGCATCGGCGGATGACTCTAAGGTGCGATATTCCCATTTGGTTGGATCGATCTCACTGCGCACAGCTAGACGAATCGCTCCAGATGTTGCCTCTTTCTTCTGGTTGATTACAAGAACGGAGTCATAGAGAAGGTAACTTTTCTTGCCATCAAATCCCGCAGCCAGATGGAAGGCAACATCGCCGGTTGTGCGGCCATCCGTCTTGCGATCGCCATCGACCATCTCATAAACCCACTTATTAGATGTATTCAATTTGTATGCCCCCAAGAGCACACCTTGTGATTCATCGCGATAGAAGACTTGAATGCCTGCGGGTGTGATTGCACAAGCGTTGGAGATGCTGACATCACTTGCGGTACGGACACGGTTTAAATCCTCATAACTATTTACACTTGGTCCATTACCGTCAATTATTTCTACGCTGACTTTCTTGCCGTCGAAATTTGCATAACGTAAATCTTTGTCGACTCCATCTGCATAGAAAATATGTAACTTCTGTAAAGTACCTGTGCCACTTACACAGAGTGAAATCGGACTTGTAATCTGATGGAATGTTCGATTTGTGCCTCCTGCACCATCTATCGTAGTTTTACGCCAGATACGTCCATTCCAGATCGCCATCTTCAAGATGCCATCGATACCGTTTGAATAAACAATTACCGGTTGCTTATTAAGAGTTGTGGTTGCAATATGTAAAGGTTCAACATTGGGATCGATGATCGTTGATTTCCATGCCGCTTGAGGTGTTACCAATTCAGTTGTAGCAGCAGGTGAGGTTCCTAAAGAATTATTTGCAGTGATAGAGAAGGAATACGCAGTGCCGTTTTTTAAACCGGTAAAGATAATGGGGCTGGTTGTACTGCTCTTTTCGACACCTGTCTTAAGATTCTTGATGGTGTAGGCGGTGATTTGTGCAGTTCGAAGATTGGCTGGTGGATCCCATTTAACGATCGCTGAGGCGTCACCAATGACGGCAGAAGGATTTCTTACAACTTGAGGAAGTTCAACAGCAATACCAACCGGTGGTTTGGTGCGCATATCCGCCATCATCGCTAGAAGAAGCGGACCAGGTCCGGCAAAGACTTCGCCAGCATCAAGATTTGGTGTCATCACCGAATCGCTACCGGCATTAGTAAAGGTTTTCTCATCGAGGTGACTGACAGAGGAACCTACTTCATATGTAGAAGGTGTATAGAGAAGAGGTTTGATTCCACCGTTGGCGGCAACAGCCTTTGCTCCAGACCAGTACAAGGGAGAGCGAAGCGCTTTACCGAGTTCGATAGAAGGTGATGGCAGATCTGCCAATCGCTTTCCATCAGTGGTGACAGCACATGCATCAAAGGGTGTGGGCTGTTCGATAGAACCAAATCCAGAGAAATCATCAAAAACATCGTTGGAGAGAAAGCCAAGTCCGTGGCCCATCTCGTGGATGAAGACTGATTTTAAATCATACTCACGAGAGGTTGGTGAGCCATCGCCTCTGCGATTCCACGATGCACGTGAATTAACGTTGATCACCATTTCAGAGTTGCGAGGATCTAAATCTTTGCTTGCTAGAGCGTTAGCTAGCGCAGATGGATACCAGAGACTTGGATCAGGAGCTCCAGAGAATCCAGCAAAGTATCCTCCAGGTCGCGCACTTCCTAAGACAGCAATTGATTGGGAGCTACTCCATGTGGCGTCGATAGTGATTGTGACTTTAGATTGGAAATTTTCTGCCCACACATCAACGGCAGCCTGCAATTCTTTCTTAGCCCACTCGGGAAAATTTGTGTAATTGACATTGATGTTA
>JBJTKU010000069.1:0-12097 GCA_046096605.1 Candidatus Planktophila sp.
CCAATTCTTTGTGGTCTATGCCGATACTCAGCTTGATCCTGATTACACAATCTTTGGAAAAATCACTTCAGGGTTAGAAATTGTGAAAAAGATTGCTGAGGTCGGCGCATACAAAGTTGAATCAGATGGCCAGGCTTATTACGCCCCAGATGGCTTTCCGATTCAGCTGATTGCTATCGAGAGAGCATCAGCTAAGTAAAGATTTAATTTGTATTGACGATTTTAAATGCTTCGGCGATACGACCTTCGGGTAGTCCGCCAATTCCAGCATTGCGCTGTCCCCACTCGCGAACCATCTTTTCAAGTTCTTTATTATGGGCAGTCTGTGAGACATGGCTATGTAGAGCTGCCATCTTTAAATCAAAAGTATCCGTGATATCAACAAAGTGATCAGGGTGAGAAAAGCCCATCATCCACACTTCTTTTACTCGCCACGGAGCAAGTCCTTCGTTATCAAGTAGATCTGTAAATGCAAAAGGATTACGCGCATCGGGATAGACAGCTTGAATAGCAGCCTCTCCTGCAGCTAAGTGATCTGGGTGGCTTGCACCAATTCGCTCCCAATTTCTTTCAGGAGATTGGCAGACCATGCGATCTGGTTGTGAGATACGAATCTGTCGTACTAAATCTTTGCGAAGTGCCAATGATGGTTCGAGGTGGCCATCGACATAGTTAAGGAAGGTGATATCGGTAACGCCAATTGCTGCTCCTGCAGCTCGTTGCTCACGCTGGCGAATCGCAGGCATTTCTTCCTTTGTATATCCCGATTCCTCGCCGCCTTGATCTCCATTGGTGCAAAAGACGTAGGAGACATGAATTCCAGCCTTAACCCATTGCGCAATTGTTCCGCTTGCACCGAAATCTGAGTCGTCAGGATGTGCATTGACGACTAATACACGCGAGATTTCTGAATCGTTAAGAGGCTCCATGTTGGCCGATCCTAATAGACTCCCGCGCATGAACGAAATGGCAACGCCTGCAGATGCCTTAATTGCAGGGCTTAACCCAGCGCAGCAAGCTGCCGTTATTCATACAGGTAGTCCACTTCTTGTAGTTGCCGGAGCAGGATCAGGAAAAACTCGCGTTCTCACTCGTCGCATCGCGTATTTGATGGCAGCGCGTGGCGTGCGCCCTTATGAAATTCTCGCAATTACATTTACAAATAAAGCAGCAGGTGAGATGAAAGAGCGCGTGGCCGAACTTGTTGGTCCTGTTGCGCGATCAATGTGGGTCTCAACTTTTCACTCTGCATGTGTGCGCTTACTTCGACTTGAGGCACATCGCTTAGGTTTCTCAAATTCATTCAGTATCTACGACTCAGCCGATTCTCTGCGCTTAATCAATATTGTGGCTAAAGAGCTCAACCTCGATCCCAAGCGATATCCACCGCGCCAATTTCAATCGATGATCTCCAATGCAAAGAACGAATTACAGGGCCCGCAGGATTACCTCAATTCCACAAAAAACAAATTCTAGCAGATAGTTGCAGATGTTTATGCGGTCTATCAGAAGCGTCTGCAATCTGCGAATGCAATGGACTTTGATGACTTGATTCTCAATACGGTAAAAGTGATCCAACGTTTTCCTGAGGCCAAGGCGCGGATGCGTTCTCGTTTTAAACATATCTTGGTTGATGAATATCAAGATACAAATCATGCTCAGTACATCTTGGTACGCGAACTCACTGGTTCAATCGAGGAAGGTATCCCTCCCGCTGAACTCTGTGTAGTGGGAGATGCCGATCAATCCATCTACGGATTTCGAGGTGCAACAATTCGCAATATTTTGCAATTCGAACTCGATTATCCAAATGCCACAACTGTTCTTCTCGAACAAAACTACCGCTCAACCCAGAATATTCTCAATGCGGCAAATGCCGTCATAACTCAGAACGCTTCCCGCAAAGAGAAGAACTTATGGACAGATTCTGGAGCTGGTGCACCACTGATAGGTTATGTTGCAGAATCAGAACACGATGAAGCCGAATTTGTAAAAGATGAGATTCGCTCCCTGCAACGAAATGGTGTCTCTGAGCCTGGAGATACGGCAATCTTCTACCGAACCAATGCACAGTCACGCGTCTTCGAAGAAGTTTTTATGCGTGCAGCTCTCCCATACAAAGTTGTCGGTGGCTTGAGATTCTACGAACGCAAAGAGGTGAAAGACCTTCTTGCTTACCTTCGTGTTCTGGCAAACCTTGAAGATGAAATTTCGCTGCGTCGCATTATCAATGTTCCCAAGCGTGGAATCGGAGATCGCGCACTCGAAGAGGTTGATCGTTTCGCCGCCCTGCAGGGCATCACATTCTGGCAAGGCCTCAATCGCTGCGCTCAAGCCCAAGAACTTCCTTCGCGGGCTGCGGGCTCGATCTTGCAATTTGTTTCGATGATCAATGCTCTTGCAGTTCTCGTGGAAGCAAAGACCAAACCATCTGTCATTACCGAAGCAATTCTTGAACAAAGCGGGTTGCTGGCAGAGCTTGAAGCAAGTAGCGATCCGCAGGATGAAGTACGAGTGGAAAACCTCAAAGAGCTTGTTGCTGTTGCCATGGAATATGAAGAGCGCCCATTTGAATCATTGGCAGAGGGTGAAGAGATTTCTCTGGCGGGATTTCTGGAGAAAGTTGCACTCGTGGCCGATGCTGATGAAATTCCTGATGGGCAAGATCATGGTGGCGTTGTAACTTTGATGACCCTACATACGGCTAAAGGTTTGGAATTTCCGACAGTGTTTCTTACAGGAATGGAAGATGGAATATTTCCGCACTCACGAACTTTCGATGATAAAGATGAGATAGAAGAAGAACGTCGCCTGGCATATGTTGGCCTTACTCGTGCCAAAGAGCGTCTCTACATTTCCCGCGCCGAATATCGATCATCATGGGGAGCTCCCAATTACAACCCACCTTCACGATTCCTTAGCGAGATCCCAGAAGATCTGATTCAGTGGCGCAACGAAGGCCGCTCGACATTTACTTCTAGCAGTCCAATTCGCACTTCACGTATGGCATCGAGCCCACTTCCTCGCGCCACTGGCAAAAAGAGCAGCGCGATGGTTTTGGCGATCGGTGAGCGTGTGTCACATGACACATTCGGCCTTGGCACCGTTGTCGCTATTGCAGGGGAAGGGGATAAGTCGGAGGCGACGATCGACTTCGGAGATTACGGCCAGAAACGTCTTCTCTTGCGTTATGCGCCGGTCGAGAAGCTCTAGCGCTGGCTCTAAGATGGGGCATTGAAAAAAGCAGATTCCTGCGCACTACACGAGAATAAAGGAACGATTGAGTGGATCTCTTTGAATATCAGGCTCGCGATCTCTTCGAAAAGCACGGCGTCCCAGTTCTTGCTGGCGCAGTTGCAACTACTGCAGACGAAGCATTTGCTGCAGCCTCAAAGATGGGCGGCCGCGTAGTCGTTAAAGCGCAGGTAAAAGTTGGCGGACGCGGAAAGGCAGGCGGTGTAAAGGTTGCCGAGAATGCAGGTGAGGCACGCGATAAAGCGGCGGCAATTCTCGGTATGGATATTAAGGGTCACACCGTTCATCAAGTGATGATCGCCCAGGCCGCGCCTATTGAATCAGAGTATTACTTAGCGATTTTGCTTGACCGCTCAAATCGCACCTTCCTTGTCATGGCATCGGTTGCAGGCGGAATGGATATTGAAGAGGTTGCAAAGACTGCGCCAGAGAAACTGGCAAAGGTTCCAGTCTCAGCCGTTGACGGAATTTCGCTGGCAAAGGCGAAGGAGATTGTTGCGCAAGCAGCATTTCCTTTAGATGTTGCCGATCAGGTATCAGAAGTTTTGGTCAAGTTGTGGGAGACCTTTGCGTCAGAAGATGCAACACTGGTTGAGGTCAATCCTCTTGTAAAGACCAGCGATGGAAAAATTGTCGCACTTGATGGAAAAGTCTCACTCGATGAAAATGCAGAATTCCGTCAACCAGATCACGAAGCACTTGTCGATCACAGTGCAACCAATCCTCTTGAAGCGCTGGCAAAAGAGAAGGGCTTGAACTACGTCAAGCTTGAAGGCCAGGTTGGAATTATCGGAAACGGTGCAGGTCTTGTCATGAGCACTCTCGATGTTGTTGCCTACGCAGGAGAAAAGTTTGGTGGGATACGCCCTGCCAACTTCCTCGATATCGGAGGCGGGGCATCAGCTCAAGTGATGGCAGATGGTCTCTCAATTATTCTCGGCGATAAAGATGTAAAGAGTGTCTTCGTTAATGTCTTTGGCGGAATCACAGCATGCGATGCTGTTGCCAACGGAATCGTCGCAGCCCTTGAAACATTGGGATCTGCAGCCACAAAACCGATTGTGGTTCGCCTTGATGGAAATAACGTCGAAGAAGGACGCGCGATTTTGAATGCTGCAAACCATCCACTGGTCGAGCAGTTAGACACTATGGATGGAGCAGCATCACGCGCTGCAGAATTGGCGGCGAAGTAAATGGCAATCTTCATCAACCAAGCAAGTAAAGTAATTGTTCAGGGAATGACAGGTTCTGAAGGAACCAAGCACACTCGTCGAATGCTCGCATCAGGAACGGCAGTTGTTGGTGGGGTTACACCAGGCAAAGGTGGGCAAGTTGTTGAGATCGACGGACATTCACTTCCAGTATTTAATACTGTTGCAGAAGCGATGGCAGCAACAGGAGCGAACTCATCTGTCGTATTCGTGCCTCCTAAATTTGCAAAGGCAGCTGTTATCGATGCAGTGGATGCCAAGATGCCACTAGTTGTAGTGATTACAGAAGGAATTCCGGTACACGATTCAGCTTTCTTCTACACCTATGCCACCGAAAAGGGCACCACACAGATCATCGGGCCAAACTGCCCAGGTTTGATTAGCCCTGGAAAATCAAATGTTGGAATTATCCCGGCAAATATCACAGGAGCAGGTCCCATCGGCCTTGTTTCAAAGTCGGGAACTCTTACTTATCAGATGATGTACGAGCTTCGCGATATTGGATTTAGTACCGCAGTTGGTATCGGTGGAGATCCAGTTATTGGAACAACACATATTGATTGTCTTCGTGCATTTCAGGATGATCCAGAGACCAAGGCGATTGTCATGATTGGTGAGATCGGTGGAGATGCAGAAGAGCGCGCAGCGGCATTTATTGCAGAGTATGTGACAAAGCCAGTAGTTGGTTATGTTGCAGGCTTTACAGCTCCAGAAGGAAAGACAATGGGCCACGCAGGTGCAATTGTCTCTGGCTCTTCTGGAACTGCAATAGCGAAAAAAGATGCACTCGAGGCAGCCGGAGTAAAAGTCGGTCAAACACCTAGTGAGACTGCGCGCTTCATGCGCGCCATACTCGGTCGCTAATTCTGATGTTGCAACGCGTCCTAGGGGTCACGTTTGCACAAGCTCTACGTAGCGCCGGAAGTATTCTCCTTCCACTTGCATTTATCACCTTGATTGCCTGGGCAACGGCAGGCAGCGCATCTGGAACAACTGCTGATCCAATTCGGGCTGCGATGTGGATTTGGCTTGCTGCCCACCATGTGCACTTTGATCTTGTCCTATCGCCATCAGGTGCTGCCGGATATCTCTCATATTTGCCAATAGGTGCGCTCTTTTTACTAATCATGGCTCTACGCGGAGGATTTAAGCGAGCGATTGCAAAGCTAGATGGCGATTATTCAAATCTGACGGGTGCTCGACTATTCTTCGCGCTCTTTTACGCAACAATCACTGTTTGTATTGCACTCTTTTCTAGTTCGCCGGGAGTCAGGCCTGCTTGGTGGATGGCGGCAATCTTTGCATTCCTCCTGGCTTTTGCGAGCACATTTCTTGCAGATAGAAGCCTTGTGTTTGCAACCCCAGTCATTCTGGCACTTCGAATCGTTGCGCTTTTAATCGGTTTTGGCTCTCTTATCTTTACGATTGCATTCTTTATCAACTTCTCGCAAGCAACTCTGATCACAGAAGTTTTAGCACCGGGCATCTTCGGATCGTTGCTACTTCTGATTCTCAATATTCTCTATCTTCCTAATGTCGCAATTTCGGCACTCTCGTACGTAAGCGGTGCTGGATTTGCAGTTGGTTCGGGGACGCATCTCTCACCGATTACGCAAGATATTGGCCAAATTCCTGCCCTCCCACTTTTGGCAGCTCTCCCAGTAGATTCCAATAAAATACTTCTTCTCTTCGCCCTAGTAGTCATCGCCCTAGGTGCTCTCTTGGGATATTGGACCATTTCGCTTCAAGAACGCACTGCCTGGCAGAGTTTCTTTCTCGTTCTACTCTCATTAATCTTTATCGCCTATCTTGCAAGTGGCTCGTTGATTACACAAGTGATGGGCGCTGTAGGAGTATCGATCTGGCAATTCGTACTAGCGGTTGGCGGGCAATTATTTATAGGGTTGGCTGCAATTAAATATCTACCTCGTCTGAAAATATTCTCTCGATGAGAAAGATTGCAATTTTGGCATCGGGTAGCGGCACCCTTGCACAAGCGATCTTTGATGCAGTGGCTTCAGGCAAGTTGCAATGCAGTATCAAGGCACTTATCTGCGATCAACCCCGTGCCGCAGTTATTAGTCGCGCTCATTCTCATAAGATTCCAGTTCATCTCCACCCGATGCAGGAAGACCGCAAGAAATGGAATCGAGAGCTCTTTGATCTACTCACCACCTTAAATCTTGATTTAGTTGTCAGCGCTGGATTCATGCGCATCCTTGACCCATCGATCACCTCAAGTTTTCCGATTATCAACAGCCACCCAGCGCTCTTACCTGCTTTTCCCGGTGCACACGCAGTCCGCGACACTCTTGCTGCCGGTGCCACACGTAGCGGCACCACAATTCATTGGATAGATGCAGGCGTTGATACAGGCCAGATCATCGCGCAAGAGTCTCTCGACATACTTCCGGGTGAAAGCGAAGAATCGCTTCATGAACGTATTAAGATTCTGGAAAGATCTCTCATTGTTGCGACGATCGGCCAGTTGCTAGCTACGATGGAGAACGACAGATCATGACGAAGAAGAAGATCACTCGAGCTCTCGTGAGTGTCTATGACAAGACGGGCCTCGTTGAATTGGGTAAGAACCTTGCATCTGCCGGGGTTGAAATTCTCTCGACAGGGTCAACCGCATCAACTTTGCGAGATGCAGGCGTGGCAGTTACCGATGTGAGTAGTTACACCGGATTTCCAGAGATTCTAGGTGGCCGGGTTAAGACACTGCATCCACGAATCCACTCTGGAATCCTGGCAGATCAGAATAATCCTGATCACTTAAAGGCTATTGCAGATCTTGATATCGCGCCTATCGATTTGGTTGTCATCAATCTCTATCCATTTACGCAAACAATTGCATCGGGTGCAACGTTTGCCGAATGTATCGAGCAGATCGACATTGGAGGACCGTCAATGCTGCGCGGTGCAGCTAAGAATCACGGAAGCGTTGTCGTTGTGAGCAATCCTTCTCAATATCCACTGATTACAGATGCACTGAAGAATGGTGGATTTAGCGCAGATGAGCGCCAGCGATTAGCTCTTGAAGTCTTTAGAACAACTGCCGAATACGATCTTGCAATCGCCACTTGGTTGGGTGCAACACAGGATCTACCCGATTGGTTTGGAGAGATT
This sequence comes from Candidatus Planktophila sp., assembly GCA_046096605.1. Classification (GTDB taxonomy): domain Bacteria; phylum Actinomycetota; class Actinomycetes; order Nanopelagicales; family Nanopelagicaceae; genus Planktophila. The sequence continues at coordinate 7,599 of JBJTKU010000069.1, forward strand.
TACAGACGAGAGCAATTACTTCGTTACGGAGAGAATCCACACCAAGAAGCTGCGATCTATAGCGGGATAACACCAGGAATCGTGGGAGCACACCAGCATCACGGCAAAGAGATGTCCTTTAACAATTACACAGATGCTGATGCGGCATGGCGTGCAGCTCATGATCATGCGCAGCCATGTGTTGCAATTATTAAACATGCAAACCCATGTGGAATAGCAATCGGTAGTGATATCTCAAAGGCATACTCGGCAGCTCATTCGTGTGATCCAGTATCTGCATTCGGGGGAGTCGTCGCTGCTAACCGTATAGTCACCATTGAAATGGCAACAGCGCTCTCACAGATCTTTACCGAAGTTCTTATTGCACCCGGCTATGAAGATGGTGCTATCGAAATTCTTTCGCAAAAGCCTTCTATTAGAATTTTGACATGCAGCACTCCATCTGTTGCAGTGATAGAGAGTAGACCTGTCTCAGGAGGCATCCTTGTGCAGCGCACTGATCTCATCGATGCAGCGGGAGATATTCCAGCGGGGTGGAAGCAGGTCACAGGCGATGCGCTTTCTTCTGAGGTCATGGCAGATCTGGAATTTGCATGGCGTAGCGTTCGTGCAGTTAAGAGCAATGCAATATTGCTTGCAAAAGATGGTGCATCTATTGGAATCGGAATGGGACAAGTTAATCGCGTCGACAGCGCAAAGTTAGCCGTTGATCGAGCAGGAGATCGTGTGGTCGGAACAGTGGCAGCAAGCGATGCCTTCTTCCCATTTGCAGATGGCCTCGAAATTCTCACTCGCGCGGGGGTTGTAGCGATCGTTCAACCTGGTGGCAGCGTTCGCGATGAAGAGGTGATTGCTGCAGCAAAAGCTGCAGGTGTAGCAATGTTCTTCACCGGCACTCGACACTTCTCACACGCCTGAGCAGTTAGAATTTACCTATGAGCGCGCAGATCTTAGATGGCAAGGCACTTGCTACAGCAATCAAGAAAGATCTCGCACTTCGCACCACAGCACTTAAGGCAGCTGGAAAAGTTCCGGGACTTGGCACCATCTTGGTCGGAGATGACCCTGGCTCACACTCTTATGTCGCAGGAAAACATCGCGACTGCCAAGAAGTTGGAATCAGATCCATTCGCATTGATCTGCCTGCAGATGCATCCCACAGTGATGTCCTTGCAGCAGTTAAGGATTTAAATAGCTCTGACGAGTGCACCGGATATATTGTGCAACTTCCGCTACCACGTGGCATCGATACACAAAAAATCTTGGAAGCGATCGATCCGGCAAAGGATGCAGATGGGCTCCACCCCATGAATCTCGGGCGACTGGTTGCAGGCTATGACGCGCCGCTTCCATGTACACCTAGAGGTATCGTTGAATTGCTCAACCACTACAAGATCAATCTCAATGGTGCTGAAGTGGTCGTTATCGGTCGCGGACTTACAGTGGGTCGCCCCCTTGGACTTTTGCTGACACGCCGCCAAGAGAACGCAACTGTAACGCTGACACATACGGGAACAAGAGATCTTGAATTTCATACGAAGCGGGCAGATATTGTTGTTGCTGCAATTGGCCAATCACATTTCCTAAAAGCTTCAATGATTAAGCCAGGTGCAACACTGATTGATGTTGGAATTTCAAGAACTACAAAAGGACTAGATGGAGATATCTGCCCAGGTGCTTACGAAATCGCAGGTTATGTCTCGCCCATGCCAGGAGGCGTCGGCCCTATGACCCGAGCGATGTTGTTGCAAAATGTCGTTGAGGCATGTGAGAAGAGATGAGCCGATACCGCAAAGCCCCTATTGCACTTCTGGCCCTTGGAATCGTTGCAGGGATCTTCTCTTTCATCCGGGTCGGATCTCTATTAATAGCCGCCGCTCTTGCTGTGATCGTGCTCTCAGGGCGTAAAGATCTGCGATCCCGCGGCATAATCTCGACCTACCTGCCTATTTTGATTGCAATATCACTTTTTGCGATGGCGATAGCACTTCCACGCGGGTTGTAGGCTTGCCCTAAATCACAGCTGGCACAGGCCAACTGAATTTATTTCATCCAATATATAAGAGGTCTCACACATGGCAAAGAAAGTCACAGTTGTCGGAGCAGGTTTCTACGGATCAACCACAGCACTTCGTCTAGCTGAATACAATATTTTCGATACCGTTGTTCTTACAGATATTCTCGAAGTTAAGCCTGAAGGTTTAGCGTTGGATATAAATCAATCTCGCTCCATCGAAGGTTTTGAGACAAAAATTATTGGTGCAACCACCACAGCAGATGGTGCCGGATACGAAGCAACGGCTAATTCAGATGTCGTTGTAATAACGGCAGGACTTCCACGTAAACCTGGCATGAGCCGTATGGATTTGATCGGAGTTAACGCCGGGATCGTTCGTGGTGTTGCAGAAAACATTGCAAAACATTCACCTAATGCCGTCATCATCGTGGTCTCAAACCCACTCGATGAGATGACAGCATTGACGCAGATCGCTACACAATTTCCGAAGAATCGCGTGATGGGTCAGGCAGGAATGCTTGATACCGCTCGCTTTACAAATTTCGTTGCTGAAAAGCTCGGTGTAGCAGTCTCTTCAGTGAAGACTCTGACCCTTGGATCACACGGTGACACGATGGTTCCAGTTCCAAGTCGTTGCACTGTCGATGGGGTTCCTCTCTCTGACAAGCTCTCTCCAGAAGAGATTGCAGATCTTGTTGATCGCACCCGTAACGGTGGCGCTGAAGTGGTAGCTCTCTTAAAGACGGGCTCTGCTTATTACGCCCCATCTGCTGCCGCCGCACGTATGGCCAAGGCCGTCATTGAAGATTCAGGTGCGGTTATGCCTGTCTGTGCATGGGTAGATGGTGAATACGGGATTTCAGGTGTTTATCTCGGTGTAGAAGCTCAGATCGGTCGCGAGGGTGTAAAGAAAGTTGTCGAAACAGTTCTTACCGAATCAGAATTAGCCTCTCTCAAGGAGGCGGCCGAGGCTGTGCGTAGCAAGCAAGCAGATGTTCAAACTCTCTAAAAAAAGACACGAGACGAGTAAGGGATAACAATGAGCAAGATTAAAGTGACAGGTACCGTTGTTGAGCTAGATGGCGATGAGATGACCCGCATTATGTGGCAGTTCATCAAGGATTCGCTCATCCTTCCTTATCTCGATGTCAATCTTGAATATTACGACCTTGGCATGGAGCACCGTGACGCCACAGATGATCAGGTCACCATTGATGCAGCTCATGCAATCCAGAAGCATGGCGTTGGCATTAAGTGCGCGACTATTACTCCAGATGAGGCTCGCGTAAAAGAGTTTGGCCTCAAGAAAATGTGGAAATCACCCAACGGAACTATCCGTAATATTCTTGGCGGGGTCATCTTCCGCGAACCAATCATCATCAGCAATGTGCCACGCCTTGTTCCTCATTGGACCAAGCCAATCGTTATCGGCCGCCACGCATTCGGCGATCAATACAAGGCTACAGATATCAAAGTCCCAGGTGCAGGAAAGCTCACCTTGAGCTATGTACCTGAAGGTGGCGGAGAGCCAATCAACCTTGAAGTATTTGATTTCAAATCTTCAGGTGTAGCGCTGGCAATGTATAACGTCGATGATTCAATCCGTGATTTTGCTCGCGCATCACTCAATTACGGACTTCTCCGAAAGTTTCCTGTATATCTTTCGACCAAGAACACCATCTTGAAGGCCTACGACGGTCGCTTTAAAGATATTTTTCAAGAGATCTTTGAAACCGAGTTTAAGAAAGAATTCGATGCAGCAGGTATTTGGTACGAACACCGCCTGATCGATGACATGGTCGCTATGTCACTTCGCATGGAAGGTGGATATGTCTGGGCTTGTAAGAACTATGACGGTGACGTTCAATCAGATACCGTCGCACAGGGTTATGGCTCACTTGGTCTGATGACTTCAGTCCTTATGACACCAGATGGAAAGATCTGCGAATCAGAGGCAGCGCATGGAACCGTGACTCGTCACTACCGCGATCACCAAGCAGGTAAGGCAACCTCAACAAATCCAATCGCATCCATCTTTGCCTGGACGCAAGGATTAGCTCACCGCGCCAAGCTTGATAACAATGCCGAGCTCGCGCAGTTCGCGAAGACGCTTGAGCGCGTCTGTATTGAGACAGTAGAACAAGGCAAGATGACCAAGGATCTATCTCTCTTGATCGCACCCGATGCTCCGTGGCAGACAACGCAAGAGTTCCTCAACTCAATCGATGAGAACCTTAAGAAGGCGATGGCGTAATTTGTAATAGGAAATAAAAAACCCGCCGGAATTCCGGCGGGTTTTTTATATGGTTTGAATCAGAGACGCTCTCCAGTTGTTGAGCTAAAGAGGTGAACTGAGCCTTGGTTAGCAGAGACTGTAATTGTCTGACCGGCACGTGGTGGGTTCTTTGGATCCCAACGCACGATGACCTGAGCACCTTCATCTGTTGCATTAGCAAAAGCAACTGATGAATCAGCAGGCTTT
>JBJTKU010000070.1:0-6011 GCA_046096605.1 Candidatus Planktophila sp.
GTAAACATTGCAATCCACACCGATCACTGCCCAGCAGAAAAACTTGATGGATATATGCGTCCACTTCTTGAAATCGGAGCACAGCGGATCAAGGATGGCAAGGCACCACTTTTTAATTCTCATATGTGGGATGGCTCAGCAGTTGATATGCCAGAGAACATGAAGGTTGCAAAAGAATTACTTGCAAAGTCAGTTGCGGCACGCACCATCCTTGAAATTGAAATTGGTGTAGTAGGTGGAGAAGAAGACGGCATTGAAGCAAAGCACGATGCAAAATTGTACTCAACTCCAGAAGATGCACTCCTTACCCTTGAGACACTTGGAAATGATCCATCTGCCCGTTATATGGTTGCTGCAACATTTGGAAATGTGCATGGCGTATACAAGCCAGGTAACGTCGTCTTGCAGCCAAAGATCTTGCAGACACTGCAGGATGCAGTCTCAGCAAAGCTCGGTCTTGCTGCGGGTAGCAAGCCAATGGATCTGGTATTCCACGGTGGCTCTGGTTCACTACTTTCAGAGATTCGCGAATCACTTGATTACGGTGTTATCAAGATGAATATCGATACCGATACTCAATATGCATTTACTCGTCCGGTTGTTGATCACGTGTTCAAGAATTACGACGGCGTATTGAAGATCGATGGCGAAGTCGGAAATAAGAAGGCGTATGACCCACGCGCATGGGGCAAGGCGGCAGAGGCGGGAATGGCTGCCCGTGTTGTTCATGCATGTGAAGATCTACGTTCAACTGGCACATCACTTCGCAAATAATTTTTAACTAGCTAAAGAGAGAGGTTTTACGATGCCTGCATTAGTTCTGCTGGGAGCTCAGTGGGGCGATGAGGGCAAGGGTAAAGCTACCGACATCCTCGGTGATCGCGTTGATTATGTAGTGCGCTACCAAGGTGGCAATAACGCAGGACACACTGTTGTTATTGGCGATCAGAAATACGCGCTCCATCTTCTGCCATCTGGAATCCTCTCACCCAACGTTGTTCCTGTTATCGGTAACGGTGTGGTGATTGATCCAAGTGTTCTTCTTGAAGAGATTAAAGGATTGACCGAGCGAGGGATCGATTGTTCAAAACTTGTCATCTCTACAAATGCACATTTGATCACTCCGTATCACCGTACCATCGATAAGGTGACTGAGCGCTTCCTTGGAAAATCCAAGATCGGCACAACAGGTCGAGGTATCGGTCCAGCCTATGCTGACAAGATCAATCGCATCGGAATTCGCGTGCAAGATCTCTTTGATCCATCAATCTTGCGCCAAAAACTTGAAGCAGCTCTTCGTGATAAAAATCAGATTCTAATCAAGGTATTTAACCGTAAGAACATTGAAGTCGATGATGTTTTGGCTGAGTATCTTGAATATGCAGAGATCTTGCGCCCATATGTTGCAGATACTGTCCTGCTTTTGGATCAGGCGCTCAAAGCTGGAAAGCGAGTATTGCTTGAAGGCTCACAAGGAACTCTGCTCGATGTTGATCATGGAACATATCCATTTGTGACATCCTCAAATCCAACTGCGGGTGGTGCGTGCACAGGCTCTGGAATCGGACCAACACAGATCGGTCGCGTAATCGGAATTGTTAAGGCCTACACAACTCGCGTGGGATCTGGACCATTTCCGACAGAGCTCTTCGATGAAGATGGTGAAAAGCTTCGGACAATTGGTGGAGAGATTGGTGTAACTACTGGTCGTGCGCGTCGTTGTGGTTGGTATGACGCACCGATTGCACGTTACGCAGTTCGCGTTAACGGCTTAACAGATTTCTTCCTTACCAAGCTCGATGTATTAACAGGCTGGGAGAAGATTCCCGTCTGTGTTGCATACGAGATTGATGGCAAGCGTGTTGAAGAGCTTCCATCATCACAATCTGATTTCCATCACGCAAAGCCGATTTACGAATATTTGCCGGGCTGGAGCGAAGATATCTCTGGCGCACGCAAGCTCAGCGATCTTCCGCAGAACGCGCAGGCTTACATTGCATTCCTCGAAAAGATCTCAGGTGCGCCAATGAGCGCAATCGGCGTAGGGCCGGGTCGAGACCAGACAATTGTCGTAAAGGATTTCATCTAAACCATGAAAATCCTCCTAGTCGGAAGCGGTGGTCGCGAACACGCACTCGCACTAGGACTCAGGGCAGATAAAAAATGTAGCGAGCTCCATGTAGCACCTGGGAATCCAGGTATCGCCGAAATCGCAACAATTCATCCACTTACCATTACAGATAATCAAGCAATTCTTATTTTGGCGCAGTCACTTGAGGTCGATCTTGTAGTGATTGGCCCAGAAGTTCCACTGGTAAATGGTGCTGCAGATATTTTGCGAGCCGCAGGAATTGCCACTTTTGGCCCATCAAAAGCTGCAGCAGCTCTTGAAGGATCGAAAGATTTTGCAAAAGGTGTGATGCGCGATGCTGGAGTGCCGACGGCGAAGAGTTTCACCTGCACCACCGAAAGTGAAATCACAAGCGCATTGGATTCATTTGGTGCGCCATACGTTGTCAAAGATGATGGCCTTGCTGCTGGTAAGGGTGTTGTCGTTACCAACGATCGCGCAGAGGCACTTGCACACGCATTGTCGTGCAGTCGTGTGGTTATTGAAGAGTTTCTTGATGGCCCAGAGATTTCCCTCTTTGGAATCTGTGACGGACGAAATGTTTTAGCGATGGAACCTGCACAGGATTTCAAACGAGCACTTGATAATAATCAAGGACCAAATACTGGCGGGATGGGTGCGTATTCACCACTGCCATGGGCACCAAGTGACATAGTTGAGCAGACGTACGAAAAAGTTTTAGCACCTGTTGTTGCCGAAATGGCAGCTCGCGGAACACCATTTATTGGTTTGCTCTATGCCGGACTTGCTTTAACAAAAAGCGGTCTCAAGGTTATTGAATTTAACGCTCGCTTTGGAGATCCTGAGACACAAGTGCTGATTCCACGTTTAAAGACACCGCTTGCAGATTTACTTTACAAGGCTGCCACCGATGGCCTTGACGACACTGTTCTTCACTGGCGAGATGAATCTGCAGTCACCGTTGTTTTGGCGGCGCAGGGATATCCTCAATCGCCGGTGACCGGCCACCCGATTACCGCAGCAGAACAGATCGATTCCACACTAGTTTTCCATGCAGGAACTGCACTTAAAGATGGTGCGCTGGTTTCAAACGGCGGCCGCGTGATGACGGTAACTGGCATCGGGGGCGATCTGGAATCTGCTCGCCACCGTGCTTACACACAGATTTCTACCATCGGCCTCGAGGGATCCTTCTACCGAAGTGATATCGCCCTCGTTGCGTCGCTAGCCCAGGTAGAGAATTAAGTAAGGGAGAATGCACCAGTGAGCGTATTAGCTAACCGATATGCATCAGCGCAGATGCGCGCAATTTTTGCCCCTGAAGAGAAAATCATCGCAGAGCGCAAGCTCTGGATAGCAGTGGCGCGTGCGCAATCACAACTTGGCCATCCAATTTCAGATGCCGTCATTGCAGATTACGAAAAGGTAATTGCAAAGGTCGATCTTGCATCAATTGATGCCCGCGAAAAGGTAACACGCCATGATGTGAAGGCACGCATCGAAGAATTTAATTCGCTAGCAGGACATGAAGTCATCCATGCCGGAATGACAAGCCGTGACCTCACTGAAAATATCGAAGCGCTACAAATTAAGAGAGGTTTAAATCTCGTTGCAGATAAAGTTATTGCAACTCTTGCAGCCCTTGCTGCAAAGGCAGCGCTCTATGCCGATCAACCAATTGCGGGACGTTCTCATAATGTTCCAGCACAGATCACAACCCTAGGTAAACGCTTTGCAAGTGCTGCTGAAGAACTTCTCTTTGCATACGAGCGACTCGTGGCTCTGCAAGAGCGTTACCCAATGCGCGGTATTAAGGGGCCAGTTGGAACAGCGCAAGATTCGATCGATCTCCTTGGATCATCAGATGCTCACCATCAACTCGAGCAGAAGATTGCAGCAGAACTTGGCTTTGCTCGGGTGCTCGATTCCACTGGGCAGATCTATCCGCGATCATTTGATTACGATGTATTGACAACACTTGTTCAGCTCGCAGCATCTCCGTCATCGCTTGCAACATCAATTCGCTTGATGGCAGGTGCTGAACTCGTCACCGAAGGATTTAAAGAGGGCCAAGTTGGCTCATCTGCTATGCCTCATAAGATGAATACCCGCTCATGCGAGCGTATTAACGGCCTGGCAGTGATTTTGCGCGGCTATTCCTCGATGGTCTCAGAGTTAGCAGGTGATCAATGGAATGAAGGCGATGTCTCATGCAGCGTGGTTCGTCGCGTAGCAATTGCAGATGCCTTCTATGCAGTCGATGGGTTGCTTGAGACAACTCTTACCGTCCTTAACGAATTCGGTGCATTTCCTGCAGTGATTGCTACTGAGCTCGAACGCTATCTACCTTTCTTAGCAACTACAAAGATTTTGATGGCAGCGGTTAAAGCAGGTGTTGGTCGCGAAGTTGCACACGAAGTTATAAAGGAACATGCAGTCAAAGCAGCTCTTGCGATGCGCCAAGGTCAACCAAATATTTTGCTTGATGCACTGGCTGCAGATGCACGCATTCCTTTAGATAGAAGCGCACTTGATCAATTGATTAGCGCGCCACTTGAATTTACTGGCGATGCTCGCCAGCACATTGCTCGAGTTGTCGATCGCATTGAGGCGATCACTTCCGCGCATCCTGCCGCAGCGCAGTACAAACCCGGCTCTATTCGGTGAGCGGCTTCGGCCTTGCCGGTCCACCACTGGCAACACAGGTTCCAGGGTGGAATCACCTGCGTACCGGAAAAGTTCGAGACCTGTATACAAATTCGTCCGGTGAGATTCTCCTCGTCGCATCAGATCGCATCAGTGCATTTGATTGGGTGCTTCCTACAGAGATTCCAGGCAAAGGTGCAATTCTGACTCAGCTCTCGCTCTTCTGGTTTGAATTACTTGAAGACATAATTGGTAACCACATCATCAACGATGATGTTCCAGCGCAGGTCGCAGATCGCGCCGTGATCGTAAAGCCACTTACCATGTTTGAGATCGAATGTGTTGCTCGTGGATATTTGACCGGTAGCGGATTAGTTGAATATAAAGAGAACCAAAAGGTTTGTGGCAATGAACTTCCTGCAGGGCTTATCGATGGATCGCAATTACCTACGCCGATCTTTACTCCAGCGACAAAAGCTGCAATTGGCGATCACGATATCAATATTGATTTCGATGCAGCCGCTGGGATTGTCGGCCCAGAACATGCGCAGGAGCTTAAGAATTACACACTCAAGCTTTATAGCGAGGCAGCCTCTTTCGCCCAAAGCCGCGGCATTATTTTGGCTGATACCAAATTCGAATTCGGGCTGGATAGCAATGGCGAAATTGTCTTAGGGGATGAAGCGTTAACACCTGACTCTTCACGATTCTGGGATGCGAAAAATCCTGGCACATCCTTTGATAAGCAATTTGTCCGCGATTACTTAACAACCTCAGGGTGGGATAAGAAGAGCCCGCCACCAGAATTGTCTGCAGAGATCGTAGAGAAAACGATGAAGCGATATCACGAAGCATTTTTCACAATTACCGGCAATACGTTCTAAGGGGAGTACACATGGCCATCATCGTCGTAGAAGTAATGCTTAAGCCAGAGATCTTAGATCCGCAAGGAGTTGCAGTTGGGGCTGCCCTTCCTCGCCTTGGATTCACCTTTGCAAAGAGTGTGCGCCAAGGAAAACGCTTTGAGATTGAAATTGATGGCACACCAACACCTGTGCAGATGGCCGAGATCGAAAAAGCCGCAGCAACTCTTCTAGCCAATCCTGTTATTGAAACCTATGTAGTAAAGGTGCAAGCATGAAAGTTGGCGTCATCACCTTTCCTGGCACACTCGATGATCGCGATGCTCTTCGCGCAGCATCTGTTGCCGGTACCACTGCGATCTCGCTCTGGCATAACGATGCCGACCTCAAAGGTGTAGATGCCGTTATCT
>JBJTKU010000071.1:0-3003 GCA_046096605.1 Candidatus Planktophila sp.
CCATGGATTAAAAGTTGGACCGTAGTCAGAGTTTTCAGTAGATTATCCCATCGCAATCTCATACATATATGTCTTACCAAGAATCACAATGACAGTTTCCTTAAGCTTTGTGACCACTGTTGAGTCGTACTGTGGTTTCCATCCTTCTAGAATCTTTGATCCGGCAGTTGTTGGAATACCTTCCTGAGTCAATACATCTTTCAAAGCTAGAGGAATGCCAGCAAGTGGATGAAGAGACTTTCCAGCTTTGCGATCGGCATCCACTTTAGATGCTTGCGCGAGAGCTCCTTCTGTATCAATGTGAAGAAATGCTTTCACTGAGGGATCTACAGCGCTAATGCGATCTAGATGTGCCTGTGTCAATTCTGTAGAAGTCACCTCGCCCTTTGCAAGGGAATCTGACATCGCGGCTGCGCTCTGTGTAATCACTCGGCTTCACCAAGAATCTGTGGAACCTTAAAACGTTGCTCTTCTTGTGCTGGTGCACCAGAGAGAGCCTGTTCTGGCGACAAGCTTGGATGTACAACATCTTCGCGAAATACATTGAGGATTGGCTGCGGATGTGATGTTGGAGCTACTCCGTCAAGGTTTACATCCTGCACGCGAGCAACAGCGTCAAGGATCACTCCGAATTGGGATGCCAGGCTGACGAGTTCTTCTTCGCTCATCTCAATGCGGGCAAGACCTGCCAACTTTGCTCCATCGTCACGTGACAGACTACTCATGAGGGCAGTCTATAAAAAGATATGGTTATGAGCGAATCTGCCCTGTTCCAGTTACTACCCACTTAGTTGTAGTCATTGCCTCTAACCCCATTGGGCCGCGGGCGTGAAGTTTTTGATTCGATATTCCGATTTCTGCGCCAAAGCCCATCTGTTCGCCATCTGTAAAACGAGTAGAGGCGTTTACCATTACGGCCGCACAATCTGACGTAGCTATAAATCTACGCGCACTCTCTTTATCCTCGGTCACAATCGCCTCTGTATGCTGAGTACCGAATTTTGCAATGTGCTCGATTGCACTTTCCAAAGAATCTACAACACCGACATTCATTTCCAGGACGCCGTATTCGCTCCCCCAATTTTGAGCAGTAGCACGCGTGACATCTATATCGAGCGAATTGGCAATGCCTTCAGCTACTGCATCACAGTGAAGTAGGACACCAGCGCTATGCAATGAAGTCAGTAACGTTGGCAAAAACTTCTCTGCAATGGCCTTGTGAATCAAAACTGTCTCTGCCGCATTACACACACTTGGTCTATGCGTCTTCGAGTTCATGACAATAGGAAGGGCTTTGTGAAGATCGGCAGATGCATCGACATAAACATGACAGACTCCCGCACCGGTCTCGATGGTAGGAACCGTCGCTTCATCCACGACCATTCGAATAAGGGCGGCACTTCCGCGAGGAATGACAAGATCAACTTTTCCGCGTGCAGTAAGCAGAGCGTGAACGGTTGCGCGATCTTGAGATGGAACTAACTGAATGACATCAGGTGAGATTGAAGTCTTTGTAAGAGCAGAACGCATGACCTCAACCAGTATCTTGTTGCTGGCATCTGCCGTTGATGATCCACGAAGCAAGGCGGCGTTTCCTGACATGAGCAAAATAACTGCAGCATCCACTGTGACATTGGGACGTGCTTCATAAACCATTCCCACAACGCCAAATGGAACTGTTATTTGCTCGAGCTCTAAGCCGTTAGGCAAGGTAGATTTTTTGAGAATGCGACCGAGTGGATCTTCGAGGGCTGCAACTTGTCTAGCACCGTTAGCAATTCCCGCGATGCGATCGTGGGTCAGCAATAATCGATCTTGCATTTGGGGATGCATCGAATCAGCTTTAGCGCGTTCAATATCAAGAGAATTAGCTGCCATGATCTCATCCACACGGGCATCTATCTCATCAGCGATTCCACGCAGGGCGGCGCGACGTTGATCGGCGCTCGATGCAACAAGGGTGCGAGCAGCAGAACGCGCTGTGAGAGCTAACCCTTCGACGATTGCACGTGCATCCATGGGATTAAGCCTAGCGGCCGATACCCTAATCTCGTGCGCAAAATAATTCGTAACCTGGCCATTTCCATCTTCGTTCTCTACCTTGCGCTCTTTGGTTTGACCAGAGCGATTCGCTATCCAGAACCCATCGCCTCCATAAAACTGGGATTGGCGCCGGCCTCTAAGACTCCAGACTTGATGCCGTATCACGTGATCAAGGGTGCACCTTCAGATGAATCTGCTTGGGTACTTGGAGACCAAGAAGAGATCACTGAAGTAATGTGGCAAGGGAAGAAAGTTCCTTTCCAGGTTTTTCTAGATGCCACTCAAACCAATGCATTTCTTGTGATTCGAAATGGAAAGATCACCTATGAAAAGTATTTAAACGGTAAGACAGAGTCAACAGTTCTACCTTCATATTCTGTGGCTAAGACCATGACGTCGCTGGTTATAGGTCAATTGGTGGATGAAGGAACTCTCAAAGAGAGCGATACCTTCGTCAGTCTTCTTCCTGAATTCAAGGCAGGAACATCCTTTGACAAGGTAACAATAAAAGATCTCCTTGATATGAACTCAGGAATTGGTGTCTCTGATAATTACCCATCTGGTCCGTCAGGATGGGGTGTAGCAATCGCCCAGATGTATGCAACAACTGATATGAATTTCTTCCTCAATAACAACCGCAAGATGCGCGAAGCACCAGGAACGTACCCTGAATATCGAAGCGTCAATACCCAGATGTTGGGGTTAATTATTCAAAAGGTAACTGGACATAAGCTCGCAGATGAATTTAGCGATCGAATCTGGAAGCGTGTACGTGCAGATTACGATGCAACTTGGAACGTCGATAAGGTCGGCGGTCACGAGAAAGCATTCTGTTGTTTTAACGCGACAGCGCGCGATTATGCGCGAGTAGGACAAGCAATTATGAGTGGGGTACCTGATATTGCTAGCCCTTCATGGACACAGCGTCTTTCAACACCGGTTGTCACCCTTGATTATGGG
>JBJTKU010000072.1:0-7769 GCA_046096605.1 Candidatus Planktophila sp.
TATTGAAACTATCGACAAGATTGCCAGAAGCGTTCTGATGGATCGTTTTCGGTGTGACATTGGCAAGAAAACTAGGATTGCACCGGCGGCTAATTCCCATGCTCGGGTGGGCAAAATATAGAAAGACCAAATCGGCGCCACTTGTGTGAGGTAAAGTGAAAATGCAAAAGAGCTCAAGAAGATGGCAACTACACCAATGAAGACAGCACGTCTTTGTCCCACTTTATAGAGAATGAAGAGAAAGAGCGGCCAAAAAAGATAAAACTGTTCTTCCACTGCCAATGACCAAAAATGAATAAATGGCGAAGGTGTGGAGTTAAGGTTCTGGTAGTCGTTCTGCCAGAGAGCGAAGAGAAAATTTGATATATATGTTGATGCAGCAATGAGATCTTTACCGAATTCTTCGCGCATAGAGGCTGGAAGAATTAAAAACCCAACTACTCCTGTAACGGTGATTACTAGAAACGAGGCTGGTAGCAGCCGCTTCGTTCTTCGCGCATAAAAAGCAGTCAGTGATAGGGATCGTTTATCTTCTAGTTCGCGAAGTAATAATCCAGTGATAAGAAATCCCGAGATGACATAGAAAATATCCACGCCGATATACCCACCATTGAGCCAATTGGCATGATAGATAAGAACAAGCCCTGCCGCGAGTGCGCGAAGGGCTTGAATCGGGAGATTACGTTCTCTGCCTTTCATCCACTCACCAAAGCGTGTACTGAGATTTCAGGCCAATGCTGAGCAATCTTCTTGCGCCCTCCGAGGATGGTTATTTCACTCAGAACTGCAATATCTGTTACCAAACCTCCTGCTTGTCTTACCAGATCTATCGCGGCAATTAGGGTGCCTCCGGTAGCCAGGACATCATCTACAAGGAGCACCTTTGATCCACGAGCAAAAGCATCAATGTGTATCTCAATCTCATCAACACCATATTCGAGGCCATACTGTTTGGAAAAAGTTGAGTATGGAAGTTTCCCTTTCTTTCGGATAGGGACGAATCCGCAACCCTTTGCCACCGCGATTGCGCTGGCAAAGATAAATCCTCGAGCTTCGATTCCGGCAACAACTGTGCTCTCCGGATCGATGGCAGCCATTGCTTTAATCACCGTATTAAAGGCCACAGGATCGCTAAGGACGGGAGTGATATCCTGAAAGAGAATTCCTTCTTTCGGATAATCAGGGATTGTTCTTATAAGCGAGAGGGCACGATTGAGCTGACTTTCGTGACTCATATTCTTCACCTACAGCCTTCTTACGTGTCCGAACGGGGACTTGAACCCCGAAGCCCTTGCGGGCACTAGCACCTCAAGCTAGCGCGTCTGCCAATTCCGCCACCCGGACGAGTATAGATTCCTTGATTAGGCAAAACCGTAACGGCGCGAAACCAAGAGGGGAAAGGGTATCAACACCGGCAGATCAAGGCAAAGTGAGGCCAAAAAGATGGATACTTATCCCATGACAATTGATCATGATGGCCTACGCGAAGAGCTTGAAGCAGAGACAATCAGAATTTGCCAAGAACTCATTCGAATTCCAAGTGTAAATTTTGGTGAAGGCAGGGGAGACGAAAGGGCGGCAGCTGAATATGTTGTTGCCCAACTGGCGCAGGTTGGTATTGCATCAAAAATTTATGAATCGGCACCAAATCGTTGCAATGTTATTGCTCACTTAGAGAGCACAAATCCAGAGCGTCCAGGGTTAGTAGTGCATGGACATCTAGATGTAGTTCCCGCCATGGCCGAAGATTGGAGCGTTGATCCATTCGGTGGAATTCTCAAAGACGGATTTATTTGGGGTCGTGGCGCTGTAGATATGAAAAATATGGATGCCATGATCTTGGCTGTCGTGCGTCAGTGGGCTCGACTTGGCTATAAGCCGCCGCGGCCAATCACACTAGCTTTCTTTGCTGACGAAGAAGCAGGCAGTAGTTATGGCTCTCGCTGGATGGTCCAGGCTCATCCCGAAGCTTTCGCTGGTTGTTCTGAAGCGATCTCGGAAGTCGGTGGATTCTCAATCACTCTTCCGAATGCGAAGCGATTCTATTTTGTGGAAACTGCAGAAAAGGGCATTCATTGGATGCGGTTAGTTGCAGAAGGAAGAGCAGGACATGGTTCTGTGATCAACGAAGAGAATGCAGTAACAGCTCTTAGTGAAGCCGTGGCCAAGATTGGCCGATATCAGTGGCCGCAGCGATACACCGCAACTGTCAAGCGTCTTTTTGAAACAGTTGCTAAAGCATCAGGAAAGCCATTTGACTTGAAGGATCTGCGTCCGTTGCTCAGTGAATTTGGTAACGCATCTCGAATGATAGGTGCAACGTTGCAGAACACTGCCAATCCTTCGATGCTCTCTGCCGGATATAAGGAGAACGTGATTCCTGGTGAAGCAAGTGCAGTCGTGGATGGTCGTTTCCTACCGGGTTATGAAGATGAGATGAACGCAACTATCAGAGAGATAGTGGGTCCAGATATTCGGGTGGAAACAATCGTGACCGATATTGCTCTCGAAGTTCCTTTTGAAGGGGATCTCGTTGAGGCAATGTGTGCTGCACTCATCAAGCACGATGGAGATGGAATACCTGTTCCATTCACCATGAGTGGCGGTACCGATAACAAAGCGCTCTCCAAGATCGGAATCATTGGTTACGGTTTTTCACCATTGAAACTTGATCCTGAGTTAGATTTTATGGCGCTCTTTCATGGAGTCGACGAGCGAGTCCCCGTAGACGGGCTTGCTTTTGGAGTAAATGTTCTCAAAGATTTCTTAGAGAACACGTGATACTTCATCAAGTGCTGATCTGACAACATCCGGCAGAACGATCTCTTCAACTGTAAGAATTCCTCGCAACTGAGCTCCAGTTCGCGCACCAATGATCGCACTTGTCACCGATGGCGCATCTCTCACCCATGCCAAAGCAACCTCAAGTGGCGAATATCCAAGTCCGACAGATGCAGCGACAACAGCCTCAACGATGCGTGCACTATTTTCCGTTAGATATGGCGCTATAAAATTCGCGAAATGCGGGGTGGCACCTCGGGAATCGGCGGGGATAGACGAACGATATTTTCCAGTAAGTACGCCACGACCAAGTGGTGACCATGCCAGAATTCCGACATCGAGGGCTTGCGCGCAATCAATAACTTCGGTTTCTATAGATCGATTAAGTAGAGAATACTCATTTTGCAGAGTTGCAATGGGTGCCTTGGCAGTATTAGCAGCTTGCACGGTGATTGCTCGCGAGCTCTGCCAACCATTAAAGTTAGAGATACCAACGTAACGTGCTTTACCTGATGTATAGGCGTAATCCAAAGCTGAGAGAGTATCTTCTAGTGGGACGAGTGGATCCCAAGTGTGAATCTGCCATAAATCGACATAGTCGGTTCCTAATCTTGTGAGCGATTTATCTAATTCCGAAATTAGATTATGGCGCGAGTTATCAACCTTTCGTACTCCTTCAGGAAATGAAATACCTGCCTTGGTCGCGATGACAAGTTCTTCACGTTTGGAGAATGTTCCGATAAGTCCACCAATGACACGTTCAGAATCGCCGTCTGCATACATGGCCGCCGTATCGATGAAGTTTCCACCGGCTTCGAGATAACTGCGCATTTGTTCGGCAGCTTCATGAGTGTCGGTATCCCGACCCCACGTCATTGTCCCTAAACCCAAACGGGAGAGGGAGAGCCCTGAATTTCCTGCTCGCCTTTTCTCCATGGACCCCACCCTAGCAAGCCAACATTGTTAAACAGGGTTAATCTTTGACAATGACCCGCATTGTTTTGCTTCGACATGCTCATTCTGTGGCGAACGAAAAGAATATCCTTGCTGGCAGAATCAACGGCATATCACTAAGCAGTGAAGGAAAAGAGCAATCTCGCTTATTGGTAGATCGAATTGGCGCCACAAAGTTCGACCAGATATCAATTAGTCCACTCCAGCGCTGTCGAGAGACGATCTCGCCTTGGATGAAGGCTTATGGGGGCAAGACGCCAATAACAATCGAAGAGAGAATCTCTGAGGTCGATTATGGGAGTTGGTCTGGAAAATCTTTGGCAGTACTGCGTAAGAGGAGCCAGTGGAGAACCGTGGTTCTGCATCCCAGTCAAATGATCTTTCCGGAAGGAGAATCACTCCTCGAGATGCAATCACGGGCTCTCTCAGCGTTCTATTCTCTTAACGCAGTTAAAGGTCGGAACCCGAGATTGCTAGTTAGTCACGGTGATGTCATTAAATCGATCGTTGCTCATTGTTTAGGGATGCATCTGGATCAATTTCAAAAACTAATTATCGATCCGGCTTCACTCACAATCATCGATACAGAAGATGGGGTTAGTCGATTAGTTCGTTTCAATGATGTAAGCGGACATCTAGCAGCCACCAGCCCCTCATCTACTAACGCCCTTGGTGGTTCCACCGGAAATTCCAAGTGATGACAACGTTACGTTGGAATTTCGACCAACCAGATCGTTTTATCGTCGGAACAATTGGCGCTCCAGGTGAGCGTGAATTCTATTTTCAGATTCGACAGGGCTCACATGTGGTTTCACTGGCGACAGAGAAGTCGCAAGCGGCGGCCCTTGCTGACCGTATTTCAACAATTCTTCGGGAAATAAGAAGGAACGCGCCTTTAAGTGCAATTACCGCTTCTGGTACCGATAGCGCACCACTCGAGATGCCAGTTGATGCCCAATTTACAGTTGGTGCTATCGGTATCGCCTTTGATCCCGCCGAGTTAGAAATTGAGATCTCATTTCGATCCGATAGTCATGAGGCAGATGAGGAAGACGATGTTGAGGATAGCTCTTCTCCCATGGTTGAGGTTCACCTCGACCTCTCCATGGCGCTGGCTTTCGTTTCGCGCACGCAGGCGATCATTGCAGCAGGGCGACCGCTCTGTCCTTTCTGCGCTGCTCCGATAGATCCACGCGGACATCTTTGTCCAAGAGCCAACGGATACAGAAGGTGAATATCAACTCTCAGGAGTGGATAGATAGCAAGATTGTCCACCTAACCCAAGGAGATATGGAAATATCAGGACGCTTGGTTGACGCTTCTAATGCAACTCTCTTCGGTTCAATTACACAAAATGATATTTCGATGGACGTAATTTACAAACCGATCGCCGGTGAACGTCCATTATGGGATTTTCCAGATGGAACTCTTGCCGATCGTGAGTACGCAGCCTTTCTCTTAAGCCGGTTGAGCGGACTTAATTTGATCCCACCCACAGTTTTACGTGATGGACCTGCGGGAATCGGGATGGTTCAACTCTGGATAGATGTAGATCAATCAATCAACTTAGCTTCGTTTTTTTCGCAAGATGATCTGCGACTTCGTCGACTTGCTCTCTTTGATGCCTGCATCAATAACACTGATCGCAAGATCGGGCATCTCTTACCCGATAATCAAGGAAATCTCTTTGCCTGCGATCATGGAGTTACCTTTCATGTCGAAGATAAGTTACGCACCGTGCTTTGGCAGTGGGCTGGAGATGATCTCACCAGTGACGAATTGGTTCTGCTCTCACGTCTTGAACAGGTAATCAAAAATGATCGTCAGAGATTTGCACCCCATCTCACCGATGAGGAGTTAGATGCGCTGGTTTTTCGTATACAACGTTTGATGGAGACAGGAACGATGCCACTACCTAGTCAGGATTGGCCAGCCATACCATGGCCTGCATATTAGGATGATCGCATGAAGTCGTGGGCAGCCTTATCTCTGGCGAAACCGAATCGTTTTTCTGCGCTTATGCCACCTCTGAAGTTATTTAATACAGCCTCAGATACTGTAGAAGAGCTCGCGAAGAAGGATCTCTATCGCCTATACGTGTGCGGCATTACACCTTACGATGCAACGCATCTTGGACATGCTGCAACATATGTCACTTTTGATTTGATCAATCGATACCTTCGATTTTCGGGTGCAGAAGTTAAATTTGTCGAAAATATTACCGACATAGATGATCCGCTTCTTGAACGGGCTGTTAGAGATAATGTCGATTGGAAGGAATTAGCGCTTTCCCAGATAGAGCTCTTCCGAGGTGACATGGTCGCACTCCACGTTATTCCACCTGATTTCTATGTTGGGGTCGTTGAAGCGATGGACGTCATTATTGATTCCATCTCACAATTACAGGAGAAGGGTGCACTGTATAAAGTAGAAAACGATCTCTATTTTCGAGTAAGACTCGATCCGCAGTTCCTACGTCGTACTCATCTTTCACCAGAGGTTGCGATGCAATTCTTTGGCGAGCGTGGGGGAGACCCCAAGAGAGAAGGTAAAGAAGATCCATTTGATGCACTCGTGTGGCGAGCCGAGCGTCCTGGAGAGCCAGCATGGCCGAGTCCTTTTGGAATGGGTCGACCTGGTTGGCATATCGAGTGTTCTGCAATTGCTCTCCATTTTCTCAAACCCGAAATATCAGATGAGTTTGCAATAGATATTCAAGGTGGAGGAAGCGATTTGATCTTTCCACATCACGATATGTCCGCAGCTCAAGGTTTCATTGCGACAGGTCAGAAGTTTGCCAGAAGCTACGTTCATGCCGGAATGATCGGCCTAGACGGATCCAAAATGAGTAAGTCCCTTGGAAATCTCATTTTTGTCTCGAAGTTGATCAACGAAGGTGTAGATCCAATAGCCATCCGCTTGGCTCTCTTTGGACATCATTATCGCAGGGACCACATGTGGGGAAGTCACGAGATTGCTCAAGCCACTGCTTTCCTGGATCGCCTCCGTCGCAATCTAGCTCGACCAGAAGTTGCCGAAACCGATCCCGTTATCACTGAGATACTCTCTTGCTTATCTAATGATCTAGATACTTGTGGTGTGATTTCGACACTTGAGCAATGGTGCGAACGAACAGAAAAAGGTTACCAAGGCGGAAGCCCAGGCGAACTTTCTCGAATCCTGGATGATCTTCTAGGTCTTGCGCTCTAACTAATTATCATTTTGACGGCGTAGGAATCGTTCCAGTTCTCGTGCAATCTCATCACCTGAAACATCTTTAAACTCGGCTGCATCTTTGCTCTCCTCTAGAGCTTTTACGTATTCAGAAACTTCTGAATCTTCCTCTGCCATCTCAGAAACTTCTTTCTCCCATTCCTGCGCTTGATGAGCAAGATCTGCCAGCGAAATTGAAATCTCAAGAAAATCTTCGACAGCATTTACCAGCGCCAGGGTTGCCTTAGGCGAAGGAGAGTTAGATGCATAGTGCGGAAGCCCCGCCCACAATGAAACACAGTCGATGCCTCTTTTGAAACAACCATCCGAGATAATTCCCAAAATTCCAGTTGGTCCCTCATATTTACTTACTTCGACACCGAGACGAGAAGCGATCTCCGGGTGTCCTCCGCTACCGCTCACTGAGATTGGGCGAGTGTGAGGAGCATCTGCCAACATAGCGCCCATCGTTATCACTAGTTCTACTTCTAGATCATCTGCTAAATCCAGCAATAACGATGTAAACGTTTTCCATTTCATAGATGGTTCGACACCCAAAACTAAAACGAAATCATTGTCGAATTCGGGCGTGCTGATGCCGTAAATCTGCGTCGAAGGCCAATTGACACTTCGAACAAGGGAATCATCAACGGTGATCATCGGCCGATTTACTTGAAAGTCATAAAAGTCTTCAGGTTCATATTCGGCAATAAGAACCGCCTGCGTCACTGCAGAATCGTGACTGAGATTCTCAAGGAGATGCGTAAGAGCGCCAGTGGCAGCCTCACCGGCATCGCTCCAACCGGAGAAGGCAGCAATCA
>JBJTKU010000073.1:0-4343 GCA_046096605.1 Candidatus Planktophila sp.
CAATTTCAACTCCGGTACGCCCTGGAATGTCATACATCATAATTGGGAGGTCTGTTGCCCCGGCGACTGCCTTGAAGTGGGCTTCAATTCCTGCCTGTGGAGGTTTGTTGTAATACGGAGTAACGATGAGCAATCCATCCGCACCCGCATCAGCAGATCGCTTTGCTTGCTCCACAGTGTATGCGGTTTCATTATCGCCAGCACCAGAGAGAACTTTTACTCGAGAACCTACAGTGCTCTTTACAACTTTGATAATCTCGAGTTTTTCGGAAGATTTTGTTGTTGGCGCTTCACCGGTAGTGCCATTGACGGCGATTGCATCATGTCCGTGATCTGCCAGGTGGTTTGCCAGAGTTGCAACGCCATCCCAATCAATCGACCCATCCTTGGCAAATGGGGTAATCATTGCCGTGATGAGGCGTCCGAAAGGAGCCGACGTAGTCATGGCGACACCCTACCGTGCCGTTGAGCGCCTTTCAATCAGCGCGATAGCAAATTACGGTGCTACGCGGCCTGACTTTTCAAAGGCTGCGTATGTTAGCGGCATAAGTTTTGCAAATTCAGTCTCCATCTTTTCGGCCACCATTTCAATCTCGCGCTGAGGGTAACTAGGAAAATGTGACCCTTCACGTGAGGTGCGCAAAGATAGAAAATTCATTAATGCACGTGCATTCATCGTGACATACATAGATGAGTAGGTAGCCACTGGAAGGACTACTCGCGCAACTTCCCGAGCAACGCCGGCTTCGAGCATTTTTTGATAGCTATCGTAGGCAACAACGTAGGCTTCTTTCATCGCCTTTACGGTGATCTCATATTGCTCTGCTGTGCCATCTTCAAATGTATATGCGCCGGTCTTTCCAACTTGAATTAATTTACGTTCGTGTGATGGGATGTAGAAAACTGGCTTGAGTTCGCGATATCGGCCGCTTTCCTCGTTATAAGATGCAATGCGATGGCGCATAAATTCTCGAAAAACGAAAATTGGTGCAGAGATAAAAAAAGTCATCGAGGTGTGCTCGAAAGGTGAACCGTGTCGCTCGCGAGCAAGGTAATTAATCAAACCGGCAGAACGTGCAGGGTCTTCGCCAATTTCTTCCATCGACTGCTCACCGGCAGTTGACACACGTGCAGCCCAAATCACATCAGCATCACTTGCACTTGACTTAACTAATTCAACGGTGACGTCGTCACGAAAGATCACTTGTTCGGCCATTGTCGCACCATACCTATCGACTTCTTCCCTACCGCGGATATCTACGGCAGAATGCCTCCGTGTCTCCAGTGAACCGCGCCACCCTCGCTCGATCTTTAAGCGTCTCACTACCGGTCGGCGCCTATGGCGTGGCCTTTGGTGCTGCCAGCGTCGCTGCCGGTTTCTCAGTTCTCCAGAGCTGCCTCATATCTCTCCTCACTTTTTCCGGGGCATCGCAATTTGCCCTTGTTGGTGTGATGGGTTCTGGTGGCACAGCGCTGAGTGCAACTGCAACTGCTTCACTACTTGGAACGCGAAATCTTCTCTACGGATTGCAGATGGCACCGATACTTCGTACGCGTAGATTGAAGAAAGTAATTGCTGCACAAATCACCATCGATGAATCGACAGGTGTTGCACTATCACTTGAAAAAGATGGTGAAAAGAGCATGCGACAAGGGTTTTGGTACACCGGAATCGGTGTCTACATCTTCTGGAACCTCTTCACGCTACTTGGTGCACTTGGTGCCCAAGCGATGGGAGATCCCGCTGCCTTTGGTCTCGATGCGGCAGTTCCAGCAGCATTTCTAGGACTTGTCTGGCCGCGATTGACTGGAAAGAATGAACGCCTTCTTGCAATATCAGCCGTTGCACTTGCTCTCATCGCTACGCCATACGTAGCAGCCGGTGTACCGATTATCTCAACAGCACTTCTTGCTGTTCTCTTTGGGCTTCGAGGTCGAGTATGGAGATAACGATCAACTCACTTTGGGTTGGATTGATTGCCACAAGCGTTGTCGCCTTCTTGCTTAAATATCTCGGTCATAGCGTCCCAGAGAAATGGCTTAGCCATCCTCGGGTACTCAAGATCAACGCCCTGATCCCGATTGCACTCTTGAGCGCCCTCGTTGCAGTTCAGACTTTTACCAATGGCAAGCAACTTGTGATCGACCAGCGTCTTGCTGGGTTATCTGTTGCGGTTATCGCATTAATTCTGCGAGCACCATTTGCACTGGTTGTTCTTAGCGCAGCGGCTACCTCTGCTGCGCTCTATCACCTACAGTAAAACTAGATAATCTGTAAAGCCTCGAGCTTTGCTTTGAGGTCGTTATCTGAAGGCTCGGTTAAATGTGTGCCATCACTAAAGACTATGACCGGGATGGATTGCGCGCCACCATTAATTTCAACAACCTTAGCTGCAGCGGTGGGATCATTTTCAACATCAATGAGCGTGTATTCAACTCCAAGATCTGCCAGTAATCGCTTTGAACGGCGGCAATCTCCACACCATTCTGCTGAGTACATTGTAATTTCTTGGGATGGTATTTGTTCTGCCGACATTTTTCTCTCCCTTTACATAAAGTGCTCAAGGCCGAATGTAATTCCTGGCCTTGAGATGACGCTGCGAATTCCTAGTAGAACTCCGGGCATAAAGCCTGCCCTATCGAGTGAGTCATGGCGAATTGAAAGTGTCTCGCCGGGTCCGCCGAGAAGGACTTCTTGATGGGCAATAAGTCCGCGCAAACGCACCGAGTGAACTGGAACTTCTCCAACTAGCGCTCCACGTGCACCTGCAAGGGATGAGGTTGTCGCATCAGGCATTGCAGAAAGGCCAGCTTCCTTTCGGGCATCTGACATGAGAGAGGCTGTACGAGCAGCTGTTCCAGATGGGGCATCCACCTTATTTGGGTGATGTAGCTCAATAATCTCTGCTGATTCAAAGTAACGAGCAGCCTTTGCAGCAAACTCCATCATGAGCACTGCTCCGATTGCAAAGTTAGGTGCAATAAGCACACCTACTTGAGGATTTGCCGCAGCAAGTGCCTGCAAAGTGGCGATGCGAGCATCATCAAAACCTGTTGTACCAACAACGGCATGGATTTTGTGAGTGATTAAAAATTCAAGGTTTGCCATCACAGCATCAGGTGTTGTGAAATCTACAACTACCTGGGCTCCTGTGCTCACGAGTTGATCGAGTGAATCTCCAAGATCAAGGGCGGCAACGAGTGTGCAATCAGAAGATGTCTCTACAGCCTTAACAACTTCTGCACCCATGCGACCACGAGCACCAAGTACTCCAACTTTGATCATTGCCTACATCCCCTTCGCAAGTACTCTTTCAAAAGTACCCTCACTCTTAAATGGACCCACTAGGGCAAGGGTAGGCGTTTTAGTCAGAAACTCGCTAGCGACTTTACGGACATCTTCATGTGTGACGGCTGCGATCTCCTTCAAAATGTCATCAAATCCCATAACCTGGCCATACACGATCTCGTTCTTGCCAATTCGAGACATGCGAGAGCCGCTATCTTCTTGGCTTAAGACCAGCGATCCACGTACTGCACCCTTAGCGCGTTCAATCTCATCGTGGGTCATGCCATGCTCTGCAACATCGACTAAAACTTCGCGGATGATCTCAATAACTTCAATAGCCTTGGCTGGATTACACCCAGCGTAAAAACCAATCTGGCCAGAGCCAGCAAATTGTTGGGCGTAGGCATAGACCGAGTATGCAAGGCCACGCTTTTCACGGATCTCTTGGAAGAGTCGGGATGACATTCCCCCACCAAGAGCGGATGCAAGAATTCCCATAGCAAAGCGGCGATCATCATGGCGAGCAACGCCCTCCATACCGTAAAACATGTGAGCCTGCTCAGTCTTACGAGTAATTAAACCAACTGGAGTTTGTCTTGCCTTACGTACTGGTTCGTTTCCACGAATCTGAGGAGTACCTTTCACATCAAGGAAGCCGTCAGCGCTTAATGCGCGCTCGACCATCTCCACTACTTTCTTATGCTTAATATTTCCAGCAACAGCTATCACTAAATCTTGTGGGAGGTAACGCTTCTTGTAGTAATTAAAGACTGAATTGCGTGACATTGAATTAATGGATTCAACTGTTCCAAGAATGGGGCGACCCAATGGAGTATCTCCATAGTAAGTCTGCGCATATAGATCGTGGACCAAATCGCTCGGATCATCATCGCGCATTGCGATCTCTTCAAGGACGACCTTGCGCTCTGCATCAACATCGAGTGCGCTTACGATCGAGGATGTAATCAGATCGCTGACTACATCGATTGCCATAGGTAGATCTGTATCGATAACACGTGCATAGAAGCAGGTGTATTCCTTACTGGTAAATGCA
>JBJTKU010000074.1:0-8383 GCA_046096605.1 Candidatus Planktophila sp.
AAGGCGGCACTATCTCCGCCAACATGTGGAGTAATTATCACGTTCTTAGCACTCCATAGAGGATGTCCTGCAGGAAGTGGTTCTGGATCTGTCACATCTAGGCCAGCGGTGATGCGACCTGAATTAAGTTCGGCAATAAGAGCATCGGTATCTACGACGGGGCCTCGTGCGACGTTAATCAAAGCCGCACCATCTTTCATGGCGGCAAGACGTTGCGCGTTCATAAGGTGATGAGTCTGATCGTTAAGAGGCACAATCAAAATGATCACATCAAAGGTAGGCAATAAGTGATCGAATTGATCAAGAGTAAGTGCTCCGTCGCGACCAGATTTAGAAAATGCTGTAATGGTAACTTCGAAGTTACCCAGCATTCTGGCAATCGTCTTACCGATATTTCCATAACCAACGATTGCGATATTGGAATCGGTTAACGATGAATTTCGCTCGTGACCCCAGCGCTGATCAACTTGATCGCGAGCAAAGGCGGCAAAGCCGCGCCGAGATGCAATTGATAGCGCAACTGCAAGCTCAGCAGTGGATGCATCGTGAACGCCTGCGGCATTACAGAGAGTTACTCCAGCTGGACGAATTTTGAGGACATCATCAACCCCAGCATTTGGAGATTGAATCACTTTAAGATTTTTCATCTCTGGAATCATTGCAATAGCTGCTGGGCCACCCATATAGCGCGGAACATAGAATTCAATGGAATCTAAATCACTAGCAGCCGGTGCAATCCCGTCTGTCGGCAGATGGGTTACTCCTGTTGGAAGATTGAGATCATCCCACTGCGTCCAGATAATTGTCATACGTTGCGACCTGTAATAATCGGATCCCAATCAGCACGTGAAGAATATGGTGTTTCATAGGTTGGAGTATTGACATAGCGACTGTAGGTAAATGAAAGTGTCGCACCTGAACCTGCAGCAAGATCCAAGGTCAACCACTTGGAGTTGACCTCGTGGGTTGAACTAGATCCATCCTCTGCAGTTATGGTAACCGTATCAAATCTGTTCTCACCAAAACTTCCTGCTTGCAAGGTAAGGATGCGAGGTTGGCTCTTGTTGAGATTGGCCACAACAACTCGGAGTGCATCAGCGCTTACCTGATCAACCATTGCACTGACATCCTCAGGAAGACCTGGACGAGATTTCTCTCCATCAAAGTAGCGCACCTTTCCATACTGCAGACCACCGTGTGAAATGTGCATCGGAGCGCCAAAGAGCAACTGTGCTAAACCTTCAAAGTAGACAGGGTTGAATTCTTGCCAAGCGTGGATGTTGTAGCCCGGTACGCGCAGATCAAGACCAACGACAACATCTGCAGTGGCTGGATCATATGAATCCCAATTGCGAGGGTTGCCAGTATTGGATCGCATCTTATGAAGTTGGATGGCAATTAATTCTAGGTTTGCCTGCAAAATCTCAACTGGATAATTTGGCAGGTGACCTTGGACAAATTGGAACCAGGGCAAAGTATTTGCAATGTAATGCTTGGTATCTCGCCCAGTTCCCTTCTCTCCCCCTGATACGCCGGGAACATAGATTGCATCCCAATTGTTATCTCGTGGAAGTGCCAAGATTCGATCAAGATCCTCTTGGGCCATAGATGTTGTCCAGATATAGATCATGTGGCGAGCAGATGGCAGACGATAATCTGCCCAGCCTGAATCAAAATGGCGATGCGGAACTTTAATGACGCCATTTTCTTCTTTGCGAAGCGACCAGATGAGATCAAATTGTGAACGTGGGAGATCTAGGTAGCTGTAATCGCCGGTCATCAAGACCGCATTCATCGCAGCGTTGGTAATTGGCTCCATAATTGTCATAAAGCCATGTGGCCAGCGCCATCCGTAGTATCCACCCCACCACTTTCCATCGTTAAATTCACCGATGACACCTGATGTGCCGATGTTGTCAGGCATGATGCCACCGTTGCGATCGCGCCTTTCCATCCAGGCTTTGATGTAATCAAGGGCAGTCTGCTTTAACTTTTCATCATGAGAGTACATAAATGCGTGGGTAAGAAGAGATGTTGAGTTGAGATTGAGCGGAACATCTCCACGGTTCATTCGCTCGTTCATCTTCTTTATTAGATCGTCATAGATTTCTGGATCTGACCAGTGGCAGAGCATCGATGAGAAATCAGTCTTAATGACATCTTCATATGGCGCCAAGTAATCATCGAGTACTGTGCGGTGTGTCTCCCAATCTTCATGGGTAACAACTTGACGAGGTCCCTTACTTCCGGTCAATGGTGAAAGCATCTGTTTCTTGGCCGGATCGTAATTCTTGGCTTCTTTATCTTCTCCAGTGTAGAAACTGGCAAAACGTGCTGCACGTTG
This sequence comes from Candidatus Planktophila sp., assembly GCA_046096605.1. Lineage (GTDB taxonomy): Bacteria > Actinomycetota > Actinomycetes > Nanopelagicales > Nanopelagicaceae > Planktophila. The sequence continues at coordinate 2,345 of JBJTKU010000074.1, forward strand.
GCGATCGATCAACGATTCAGGTTTAGTTAACCCAAAGAAGTAGTGATAGAGATATCCCTCGCCATGGTGCATCCAATCGTAGTAACCATCAAACTCGCGATAGATCTGACCGTATTCAGTCCACTGCATCGTGATCGCATCCCACATCTTGCGTGCTAGCTCGTAGACTTCTTCGCTTCCGCCAATGCTGTAGAAGAGCGCGAGATTCATAAAGGCTTCATAAGGATCATCTGATCCATCCATACTTGGCCAGACATCGCGCCAGATTAATGAACCATCGCTGCGCGTGTAGCGCGCAACAAATTCTGGAGCTGCTGCATTGAGTTTGTCGATGATCTCTCGCTCAAGATGAGCCCACTCTCCTGGAGTTGCGGGGGTGGTGATTGAGATTCGTGGATGCGATGCTTGAGTCATTTCAAGATCGTATAGGATTTGGGGCCTCTAATCAATGGTTAAAGCCTGCGGCCAGCTGCTTTCCTGCTGCAACGAGCCATTGCTGGCTATCTGCGATCGCTGAATCTATCGAAGGGGCAATATCTGCAAGGGCCACAACAGGATAGGCGATATCGTTTTTATTTACCCCGCATGCAATAGCAACCTGTACACCATGGTCTTTGGCGCGGCCGAGAATATATCCAACAACCTTTCCGCTAAAGCTCTGTGCATCAAAAGATCCTTCGCCGGTAATCACAAGATCGCAATCTGCGATCTTCTCATCGAGGCTAATCAGTGATGCAATAGTGTGAACGCCGCTGACAATCTCTGCACCAAGAAGTGCAGATAACCCGAATGAGACTCCCCCGGCAGCTCCATACCCTGGCCTATCACTCTTACCTGTTATTTCAAGGAGATGAGTAAGTCCGGCATCAAGAAGAGACACTTCATGGTGGTTTGCACCTTTTTGAGGTGCGAAGATGTGGGCTGCACCTGTTTTGCCAACAAGAGGTGATTGCACATCGACAAGAACTTTTACGCCTCGTTGAGGTAAAACTAAATCATGTGGCGCAACGTTCTCGGTAATTTCATGCAGATGCCCTCCGCCCAAATGGACGTCCTTACCTTGCCGATCAAGAAAGCGGAAACCTAAAGCTTGTAGCGCTCCGGTTCCGCCATCTGTTGATGCAGATCCACCAACGGCGATAAGAATCTCTTTCACCCTGGCATCACTGAGTGCATCTTTAATGGCTTGACCTAGACCAAATGAGTGCGCACCAAGTGGATCAAGTTTTTCAACCGTGGTAATTCCACAGAGTGCCGCCATCTCGATTACAGCGGTATCTCCATTGACTAATAGCCAGGAGGTCAGATGTGTTCTTCCGGTTGCACCTTGAGCATGGATTGCAATTCGCGCAGCTACAGCGCTCACGCTTTCAACGCAATCGAGCGTTCCCTCGCCACCATCTGCAAAAGAGACGCAGGAAACTTCATCATATGAACGAAGTGCTAGCCATCCCTTTCTTAAAGCGTGGGCTACCTCGTTGCTTGTGGCGCTACCTTTAAATGAGTCGGGTGCAATGAGGATTTTGGCCACTCCCCAACCATACCTTGCGATCTAGTTGAAATTTCAACTACTTTCTGTTAGGCTCTGACCATGAAGATGCCGGCTCTTTACATAGGTCATGGAGCGCCTATGTTGCTCGATGATCAACTCTGGACGTCACAATTAAGAGCCATCTCTGCAGGAATCCAACGTCCTCGCGCAATTTTGATCGTCTCTGCGCACTGGGAAAGTGCCCCCATTACTCTGTCGAGTCCGATTGCCAAAACTCCTCTCGTCTATGACTTCAGTGGCTTTGCCCGCAAATTCTATGAAATGACATATGAGACCCCCGATGCAACATGGCTAGCAACTCAAGTGAAATCTTTAATGCCAGATAACCAGAGCATCATTGAGAGTAGTCGTGGTCTCGATCATGGCGCTTGGGTTCCGCTGCGCGTGATGTATCCAGATGCAGATATTCCTGTTCTACAAATGTCGATGCCTACTTCTGATCCAGGGTCATTGATGCAGTTAGGAAAGCGTTTGCAACCCCTGCGCGATCAAGGTGTTCTTATCATCGGTAGCGGATTTCTGACACATGGTCTGCCCTACATACGCGATTGGAGCGTTGATGCCGCTGCCCCAACCTGGTCAAGTGAATTTGATGCTTGGGCAGCACAAGCTCTCGAACTCGGAGATATCGAAACGCTGGCTGCTTACCGTGATATCGCACCGGGTGTGAAATATGCCCACCCAACAGTCGAACACTTCACCCCTCTATTTATTACTTTGGGCGCTGCCACAAATCCGGAGAGTGCGCCAACAACCCTGGTAGATGGTTACTTCATGGGCTTAAGCAAACGTTCAATTCTCGTTGCTTAATTAAGGTTTGTAATTCGCCTGCTTAATTCCAGGTTTCGGAGCCGGAGTCGGTTTAGCTGATTTTGTAGTCACAACTTTCTTTGCAGTAATACCTGTGATTGTCTGCTTAATCTCTGTCGCAGTTGGGAATTTCTCATCACTTCCTTTATCTACGGCAGTGATCTTGCATTGGCCATTGGCGATACCGGTGACACTGATTGAGTACTTGCCTGTAGTTGCATTAAAGACTGCCGATACCTTACAGATTAATGGTGTCTGCGAGAAGACCTTCAAGCCAACGGCCAGTTCTGGATTAGTTAGCGCCGATGCATCCTCTTTATCTGTCAGACCCAGTGCAAATTTAAATGGACCAGCGCCCTTAAAAGCAGGCAACTTAGGTACTGCAATCTGGGTGAGAACCTTTTCTCGTACAGGTTCTACACCCTTCTCTTCGACCTTCTGTGTTGTTAATTCTGCTGGCGCGGTAGGGGTGTCGATAATCGTTACTGGTGGCAACACAACAATTACCGTCACCGTTTCAATCTCAACTTTTTTCTTCTCTTCTTTCTTCTCTTCTTTCTTCTCTTCCTTCTTCTCTTCTGCTGGAGGAGCTGGAATGAATACAGGTGCAGGTGCAGAGATTGGAGCTGGTGCTGGGGCAAAAACAATTGTTGTGCCGGAGGTGCCGGAGGAATCACAACAACTCGAGGCCGTTCGGGTGTTGGTTCGGGTGTTGGTTCGGGTGTTGGTTCGGGCGTAGGTTCGGGCGTAGGTGTTGGTGTTGGAGTTGGTTCAGGAGTTGGAGTGGGTTCCGGTATTGGTATTGGTGTTGGTTCAGGAGTTGGAGTTGGTGTTGGTGTTGGTTCAGGCTCCGGTGCACGAATGGGATCAGGTTCCGGAGTTGGTGTAGGAGTTGGTTCCGGAGTTGGTGTAGGAGTGGGTTCAGGTTCCGGTGTAGGTGTTGGTGTAGGTGTTGGTGTAGGTGGTGGTGTTGGTGTTGGTGAGGGTGTTGGTGTGGGTGTAGGTGTAGGTGTAGGTGTAGGTGTAGGTGTAGGTGTTGGCGTTGGTGTAGGTGTAGGTGTTGGCGTTGGTGTTGGCGTTGGTGTAGGCGTTGGTGTAGGCGTTGGCGCAACAACCGGAGCAACACCTGTCGTTGTAAAAGATTGGGTCGAACCATATAGGTACTTCTGTGTGTAAAGCGGACCACTTAATCCCTGAAGCCTGGTTCGGTAGTAATAAGTTGTGCCAGAAGTAAGCCCTGTGACTGTTGATCCAACGGTGGTGTTCGTGCCACTTCTGACAGTCAATGGAGAACCATCAACGACTGTAAATGTGTCGAAATTCGGTGATGTTGAGTGCAGGTAAGCGATTTGAACAGTACCGCCACCGGCATTAATCGTAGATGAGAATCGAACACCATTATTGGTTATTGAGCTATGAGATTGGTTAACAATTACCGGCATAATCATTTCGCCAGTACTGATGATGGTATTTCCGATTGCTTTTCCTGAATCATTGACTGCATCAAATCGGAAATTGTAGGTTGCACCAGGGATTATTCCTGTCACAACAACCGAAACCGGAGTGATGGTATCTGAGGTAATAACTGGAAGAGTTATCGTTCCGCCATCAAGGGTAAAAGTTGTGTTTCGGCCATACATAAAAGTGACCGTTGTAGGCTGAGATTGCGGGTTTACGAAACCGGTAAAAGTTTGTGAAACCGTGCTCATTCGACCGTCAAGGTAAGAGGTTGAGATTGTTGGTGGTAACCCTGTAGCTACAAGTGTCTTGAAAGTTGATGGCGCAGACTGAGAGAAACCAGCTGAGTTATAGGCCGCGACTTTATAGTAATAAGTGGTGTTTCCCAATAGATCAATCGGAGTTGAATTGAGATTGAAGGCGATACTTCCATAAGCTGAAGTTAATTGACCGCTGATAGTTTTCACATTGGAAGAAAACGTTGAATCTGGGCTATAGAAGATTTGGATCTCTGTAGCAAGTCCATTGGGATTAACTGTTCCGTTGAGCTGTGCGCTATAGGCAGTGACCAATGTAGCTCCAGTAGCTGAAACTGTCGGAGCAGAGTTGGTTGATGCTTTAGTAGTAAAGATGTAGGTAGGTGATACGAAAGTTTTCGACGAATTTTGGCCAACAATTCGGAAGTGATATCTCGTGTTTGCCAGCAGCGATGTGAGTGAGACATTTGTGGAGATGAGATCTGAACCGGAAAATGTTGGCGTTGTTGGTGAGGCAGTTAAAATCGAGCTCGCAAATGTTGGACTTGTTGAGTACTCAACTCGAGCGGTTGTGCTGAGATTCTCTGGATTAACCACTATGTTCACGAGTGCGCTAGAGCTGGTAATAGCTTCGACAGATTTAAATTCAACAGTCGGTGCTGCATATGCCGGCCACGAATCGGTTGGTGAGACATAGAGCAATTTGTTGGGGGTATCGATCGGAAGGTTGGTAATCACACCTGGCGTGGCAGTTGATACTAGTGCCGCAGTTACTTGTGCAACCGTAGCGGTGGGATAGAGGCCACGATAGATGGCTGCTGCGCCTGCAACATGTGGAGAAGCCATTGACGTTCCACTGATGGTTCGGGTTGCGCTGCTATTAGTAAACCAACCCCCTGTAATGAGAGAACCTGGTGCGTTGATATCTACACAGCTTCCGAAGTTTGTGTAAGTAGCCTTTATATCTCCGCTATCTGTTGCTCCGACCGTAATGGCATTTGCTGCAGATGCTGGTGATTTTGTACACGCATCGACACGATCATTTCCTGCAGCGACTACGACGGTGATTCCTTCGTTGACTAGACGTTCGATGGCATCGTTGAGGGCTTCGGATTTTGGGCCACCGATACTTAAGTTAAGAACGGCTTGAGTCTTGGGATTTGGATTTGCAGGAGAGAGGATCCAATCAAGGGATGCGATCACACCCGAATATCGACCGCTTCCTTGGCAATCGAGCAGGCGGACTGGAACGACCGTAGCGCTTTTTGCCACACCATATTGAGTACCTGCAGCAGTTGTAGCAACGTGAGTTCCATGTCCGTTGCAATCGGTGGTTCCACGACCATCATTGAAAGTTGTATACCCCGATGGAGAGATACGTCCTGCTAAATCCTGATGTTGCGAAATTCCTGAGTCGCCGATGTAGATAGTTGATCCAGCACCGCCACTTTGGTATTCGTATTGAGAAATTGAACCGCTAGCGGGCCGCTCTCGCTGATCAATGCGATCAAGACCCCATGAAGGAGTTGGAGTCTGTGCTGTAGATAATGTAACTACTCCATCTTCTTCAATCGCCTTTACATATTCAAGCGATTGCACAAAAGGAAGTTGATAATCTGCAAGTTCAACGACAAATCCGTCAAAGGCGTATTCAAATTCATCATCGATGGCAATTCCTGCATCGCGCAATTGGCCACGAACTACATCGTTGAAATCACCATCGACGGTGACGATATAGGTAGTCGCCGGCGAACTAGCCTCAACAGCGCCGGCAGCGGTAGATCCGACCATAGCTAGGACAAGGCCAAGGGCGATTGCAGCCCTCATTCGCGCCTTGCCTAGATCTAGCCTCACGCTCTCTCCACCGTCTCTTTCGCGCTTAATTATGCGGCCGACACCATCTATTAAGACCCAACACCATCTATTAGGACGCAAAGAGGCCCCCCATGGTTCCATGGAGGG
>JBJTKU010000075.1:0-3484 GCA_046096605.1 Candidatus Planktophila sp.
ATTGGGGGAGTGCAAGAACGCGAACGTGACTTAGCTCCGGCGGTTGAAAGTGATATTTTCTCGCAGATTGCAACCAAGAAAGTCAGTGATGGAGCACTCTTTCACCTTCGCCTGGCATCTAAAGGACTCGCAGTAGATTTATCGAATAACCATCCATTTATCCACGGCGATATTTCATTTATGCATAATGGCACGATACGTCCGGCTGCCAGCGTTGAACACCTCATTGATGCAGATCTCCTGGCCCAGTTGACTTCGACTACCGATAGCGAACGTTACTTTTTTGCAATTCTCTCAAAAGCGCGAGAGGTTGGATTGATCGAAGCAATTGCCGCAACCGTTAAAGAAATCTCCACAACTTGCGATTACTCTTCGATCAACTCAATCACACTCACTCCTGATTTCTTGATTGCGGCTTGCCAATTTAATGAGGCAGAGCAGAGCGAATGGACTGTGCCATTCCATTACGAATTACGTTTCACCAAGGAAGACGGCGCGATTAAAATCGCTTCCACTGGGTGGGGCCATGATGATTGGATGCCTTTGACCAATGGCAAAATGCTGGTAGTCAATCGCGCAGATCTTTCATACAAAATTCTAGATATCTAACTTTTGCTTTATGACACGTACCTACACAGTCGAAACATACGGCTGTCAGATGAATGTTCATGACTCAGAGCGTATTGCTGGATTATTGGATGAGGCTGGTTATATTCCTGCAGATCCTGGTGCTCAGGCAGATGTAGTTATTTTTAACACCTGTGCTGTCCGCGAGAATGCTGATAATAAACTTTATGGAAACCTCTCATTTCTGGCACCAATCAAAAAGGCAAATCCATCTATGCAAATCGCCGTAGGGGGCTGTCTTGCACAGAAGGATCAAGCAATTATTCTCAAGAAGGCACCATATGTGGATGTAGTTTTTGGAACCCATAATGTGGGTTCTCTCCCGGTTTTGCTGGAAAGAGCGCGCATAGAAGAAGAATCTCAGATAGAGATCCTAGAATCCCTCGAACATTTCCCATCAACTCTGCCCGCACGAAGATTCTCAGCATTTTCATCGTGGGTCTCAATCTCAGTGGGATGTAATAACACCTGTACTTTCTGCATTGTTCCAGCCCTTCGCGGAATCGAAAAAGATCGCCCGATGGCAGATATTCTCAATGAGGTACGAGCACTTGTTGATCAAGGCGTTATAGAAATTACTTTGCTGGGTCAGAATGTCAATGCATATGGCGTCGGACTTGGCGAGAGAGGTGCTTTTGCCACGCTACTTGAGAAGGTGTCGGCAATCGAAGGTCTAGAGCGTCTTCGCTTTATGTCACCGCACCCGCGCGATTTCACCGATGATGTAATTGCGGTGATGGCAAATACTCCAGTAGTAATGCCTCATCTACATATGCCTTTGCAGTCTGGATCAGATTCGATTTTGGCCGCTATGAGGCGCTCATATAGAAGTGATCGCTACCTTGGAATTCTAGCTCGCGTGCGCGAAAAGATCCCTCATGCAATGATCACAACCGACATCATCGTTGGTTTTCCGGGGGAGACAGAAGAAGATTTTCAAGCAACCCTTGACGTTGTAACAAAGTCGCGATTTGCCGCCGCATACACATATAAATATTCGATTCGTCCTGGAACGCCTGCTGGCGTGATGCCAAATCAAGTTGATGAGGCAATTGTCGGAGAGCGTTACACCCGTCTACACGAGCATCAGCAGAAAATATCCCTGGCTGTCAATCAGGAAGCAATTGGTTCAACACATCGCATTTTGGTGACAGACGTTGAAGGAAGACGCGATGCGGTGCAATCTCGCCTGACGGGACGGTCAGAAGATTTCCGACTTGTTCATTTTGATGACTCCAGCCTCGCCCGCCCAGGAGATTTTGTTGCTGTTGAGATTACAGAAGCCTCGGCTCACTATCTTATTGGTCGCGAAATCTCACATATGACAACCCGCGGAGGAGATGCACACGAGCGACGAACAGCGGAAGTTACATCTACACCCGGTGTGATGCTTGGCATCCCGGTTTTCAAGAAAGCAGATGATTAGATGCAGACCATCATCATCTGCGGTGCCACGGCCACAGGTAAGAGTGATTTGGCTGTTGCATTGGCTCAGGAAATTGGTGGCGAGATTGTCAATGCCGATTCCATGCAGGTTTATGAAGGTATGGATATCGGCACGGCTAAATTAACACTAGAAGAGCGCAAGGGTATTCCACATCATCTTTTGGATGTTCTTACAGTAAGACAAGATTCAACTGTTGCTTGGTACCAAGAGATCGCTAGAAAAACCATCGATGAGATTCACCACCGTGGCGAGAATGCCATTATCGTCGGCGGTACAGGTCTTTATATCAAAGCAATTGTCGATGACCTTAATTTTCCGGATACAGATCCCGTGGTTAGATCGCGCATTGAGTTAGAAGCGATAGAACACGGAAGTGCGGTTCTATTTGCTCGTCTTGAGAAGTTAGATCCTGCTGCAGCACTTGCCATCGATCGAGCAAATACACGGAGGATTATCCGCGCACTTGAAGTTATTGAGATTACTGGACAACCTTTTACCGCAAATCTTCCACGGGAGGCTAGCTCACGTTATCCGCACGCTTTTCACTTTGGCTTAAGCCAAGATCGCGAAAGTCTTGACGTACGTGTGAGTGCTCGAGTGGATGCAATGTGGGAGGCCGGTTTAGTCGAAGAAGTTGCAGGACTGGCTCTAACGGGATTACGCGAAGGGGTAACGGCGCAGAAAGCCCTGGGTTATGCCCAGGTTTTGCAGATGATGGATGGTCTTCTCACCTCAGATCAGGCACGAGAGGAGACTAAACGAGTGACACGTCAATATATTCGTCGTCAGGATACGTGGTTCTCACGTGATGGAAGAATTCATTGGTTAGGTCACTACGAAAACCGCCTCGAAAAAATTCTGGCACAGATAAACTCGTAGAGTTATGAATACACCTGTAATTGCCACCTACGGCCACGGCACTGAAAATGACTTTCTCATCATCTTTGATCCGCAGGAAGAGATCTCATTATCCGCCGATCAGGTAGCTGCTTTGTGCAATCGCCACAGTGGAATCGGTGCCGACGGGGTCATTCGCATTACCCGCCCCGAAGGTAAATGGTTTATGGATTATCGAAATGCGGATGGCTCTATCGCGCAGATGTGCGGTAACGGAATCCGTGTGATGGCACGTTACCTAGTCGAACGCGGACATCAAAATGAAGGACTCTTTCCAATTCTTACTCGCGATGGCGCGAAGTATTTACGCGTTCCTACGCAAGGAGATATCTCCGTCAATATGGGTCAGGTCACTGATGAAGGTGACATTGTCACTGTCCGCGTAAACGATCATGAGTATACGGCTCGCCATATTAGTGTCGGCAATCCGCATGCTGTTGCCTTTCTGGAAGATCTCGACACAGTTGGAACACTTGCAGTACCACCTGAAGTGACTCCAGCAGCCGTCTATCC
>JBJTKU010000076.1:0-4078 GCA_046096605.1 Candidatus Planktophila sp.
GCGAGAAACCATTTCGATATATCTACCGATGCCGTGTTGTTCGTGGACAACGAAGTCACCAGATTTGAGTTCGAGTGGATCGACAGCTTGCTTACGCTTTGAAGGCATCTTGGCGCTGTCACGGCCACTTGATTTACTGCCGGAGATGTCACGCTCTGTAATAAAGAGAATGCCTATCTCTTCTGATGAGAAACCATATGCAATCGTTGAACGGCAGAGGTGAATTAGCCCTTTAGTAGGAGCAGCATCAAGTGTTTCAACGATATGGACCGGCAAATCTGCGCTGCGAAAAATGCCGGCGTAGCGCTCCATCATTCCGTGGCCGGAAGCGGAGAAGACCACGCTCTGTTGAGCCTCAATGCCTTGGCGCAGTAACTCGATAGCGCGATCGCTATCGCCACGCATCGGTTCAATTGCAGTGAAATCTAAGAAGGTTGCATCGGTATCTAAATCACTCCCGAATGAGTTCAGTGAACGAGCCGAGAGACCAGATGTATTGATTACTTCATAAAGCTGTGTCCAATCTAGGTAGGTTGTTGCCTCAACAGGCAAAGGCGCACTTGCGCCGATTGAGGCGCTCGACCAAGCAGCTTGAAAGAATTCGTCATTGGTTGCAATTAAATCCGCGCATCGTGACTTGATACGTTCGTCATCGATAAAGATTATTTCTGTATTAGCAGGCATCTTCTGGGCAATTGTCGTCAGATCTTCAACTAACATTGGGATCAGCGATTCCATACCATCGCACGAAATGCCTTCTGCGATCTTTCCTAAAATTTCAGATGCAGATGGATACCTGTTCTGTAACTCACGCGCCCGTTCTTGAATCTGCGGAGTCAGAATAAATTCACGACAAGGCAAGATCTCTATCTTTTCCATCACCGGAGATTTCGTGCGTTGATCTGCAACGTCAAAGTACTTCATCTCTTCAATCTCGTCACCAAAGAATTCAATGCGCACTGGGTGCTGGGCGAGCGGAAAGAAGATGTCGATGATGCCACCACGTACCGCAAATTCTCCGCGCTTTTCGACTAAGTCTGTCCGTGTATAGGCATTGAGCGTGAGGTGTTCAACCACATCTGTCAGCGCGATTTCCTGACCGATTTCCAAAGTGCGAAGCGGAACTTCTGAAATCGCCGCGATAAATCGATGGATAGCACCTCTCATCGGCGTAATAACTATGGGAAAGTCCTTTGCCGATTTGTTGAGTTCGTGCAATGTGGCAATGCGTTTTGCGACAGTGTCGCTACGAGGACTCAAGCGTTCGTGAGGAAGGGTCTCCCATGCAGGAAATTCAAGAACGCGAGAATGTAGTTCGCTAATTTCATGTGCGAGATCTTCTGTACCACGAGAAGAGCTGGTGATAACAAGTAGTGGCGCACTCTTTGCCCGCTCTGCAAGAAGAAAGGGATAGGCAGGGCTTGGAGCAATTATTTTGACAGCGTCATTAAGAGCATCGACTACTGCTGTGTTGGTCTCGATTGCTGAGACTAAACCGCGCATCACACTCCCCCAATGGCAACTGGCCCCGCTTGGTCAAGACCAGGGGGCTATGAGCAAAGTCTACGGTGTGTGCGAAGTGGCAATTGCCTGCGAGAATACGCACATGACAAATCAGGATGAAGCTCTGCGCGCAGATGTGCGCCGTTTAGGAGATCTCCTGGGTCAGACTCTGGTTCGCCAAGAGGGGCAAGAGCTTCTCGATCTTGTTGAAAGTGTTCGCAAAGCAGTTCGCGAGGGTAGCGGTAGCGAAGTTCTTCAGGGATTATCAGTTGAAGATTCTATTCAATTAGTACGTGCCTTCAGTACTTATTTCCACTTGGCTAATGTTGCCGAACAAGTAAACCGTGTACGTACATTGGCTGCAGCCCGCGATAAGAGCGGGTCGTGGATCTCACGAGCAGTCGACAAGATCATTGCTGCGCAGAAAGCCCAAACACCTGGACATCAATTTACGCAGGCAGATCTCGAGCAATGGATTAGCGAACTAAATGTGCGTCCTGTCTTTACCGCACACCCGACAGAGGCAGCTCGTCGTTCGATTCTCAATAAGCTAGGTGAAATTTCCCGATTGCTTGATCTACCGAAGAATGTGACAAATTCGCAATCACTTGCAGAAATTATTGATCTCTTGTGGCAGACAGATGAGCTTCGCGTCGATCGTCCAGAACCACTTGATGAAGCGATGAATGCCTTGTATTACCTCGATGATTTAGCACGCACTACGGTTCCTGAGGTTCTCAATGAATTTGCATACGAACTTAAGCGCGTAGGAGTTGACCTTCCTGTCACAGCACGACCCCTTACCTTTGGTACCTGGATCGGCGGTGATCGCGATGGAAACCCCAACATCACACCTGAAATCACGAAAGCTGCGGTTGTTCTTCAAGTAGGTCACGCTATCCGCACAACAATTGCTGCGATGGATCAACTGCGCCAAATGCTCTCGGTTTCAACCCGCATTATTGGGGCAACCCCAGAGCTATCAGCTTCGGTTGCAGAAGATCTCAAATACATCACAGAATTTGAGCCACGGTTCTTGCGCCTCAATGCCCAAGAGCCGTACCGCCTTAAGGCAACAGCGATTGTGCATCGTTTGGCATTGACGCGAGATCGACATGCTAAGGGAGCCCCCCATGTTCCACATCGCGATTACAAAGACACATCAGAGCTTCTTGCAGATCTTACTTTGATGCGCGATTCTCTCTTTGCCCATCGCGGTGAATTGATTGCTACCGGTCTTCTCGAGCGCACTATTCGCTCAGTTGCTGCCTTTGGAATTACCCATGCGACACTCGATATACGCGAGCACTCGGATGCCCACCACAGTGCGCTATCACAAATTCTCGGTGGCACGTATTCAACCCAGAGCCACGACGAGCGTTTTGTAACGCTTACAGAGATACTTGATAGCGCTACAAATCTTTCAACAGCATCTCTAACCGATGCCGATGCAAAAACATTCAACACCTTCGTTGCAATTAATGAACTGATCGAAGACTTCGGCCCAGAGATTATCGAGACTTACATTGTTTCCATGACAAAGGGAGCAGACGATCTCATTGCATCGACTGTGCTTGGAAAGTTTGCAGGTCTTGTCGATATCAAGGCAGGCGTTGCCAAGATCGGTTTTGCGCCTCTTCTTGAAACAGTTGCAGAACTTCGCGCCGCAGGTGAGATTCTTGAAAAACTTCTCTCTAATCCAACGTATAGAAAAGTTGTTGAACTTCGTGGAGATATCCAAGAAGTCATGTTGGGATATTCGGATTCAAATAAAGATGCCGGTATCGCAACTAGTCAGTGGGAGATCCACCGCGCACAGCGTCAGCTTCGTGACATTGCAAAGAAGTATGGCGTCCGTCTTCGCTTATTCCATGGTCGCGGAGGTTCGGTCGGCCGCGGTGGCGGACCGACCTATGAAGCCCTCGTTGCACTTCCGTGGGGTTCTATCGATGGTGAAATTAAAGTCACTGAACAAGGTGAAGTCATCAGTGATAAATATTCGCTGCCAGCTCTTGCTCGCGAAAATGTTGAGTTAACTCTTGCGGCATCTCTGGAAGCAACCATTCTTAATCGTGCTCCACGCCAGAGCGAAGAAGAGCTAGATCGCTGGAACACATGTATGGATATGATTTCCGAAGCATCTTTTGCACAGTATCGAAAGCTGATTGATCATCCAGATCTTCCTGCCTATTTCTATGCATCAACCCCGGTCGAACAACTAGGAAATCTCTTCTTAGGTTCACGTCCGTCGCGACGCCCAGATGCAACAACGGGACTCGGTTCACTGCGTGCGATTCCGTGGGTCTTTGGTTGGACACAGTCTCGCCAAATTGTTCCCGGATGGTTCGGCGTTGGCTCGGGCCTAAAGGTAGCGCGCGAGGCTGGAAAGTCTGATGTCATGAAATCAATGCTTGAAGATTGGCACTTCTTCCATACATTTATTAGCAATGTAGAGATGACGCTTGCTAAGACTGATTTGAAGACTGCTCGTCGATATGTAGAGACTCTTGTTCCACAAGAGCTACACCACTTCCTTGATGAGATCACTGCAGAATTCGAATTAACGGTTCATGAG
>JBJTKU010000077.1:0-5153 GCA_046096605.1 Candidatus Planktophila sp.
GGCGACAAGGTAAAGATCACGATGAAGTTCCGAGGACGTGAACAAACTCGTCCAGAGATGGGCTTTAAATTATTGCAACGTCTTGCAGAAGATGTCGCAGAGCATGGTTTCGTTGAATTTGCCCCAAAGCAGGAGGGGCGAACTATGACGATGGTATTAGGTCCGACAAAAAAGAAGACCGAAGCACTTGCAGAACAGAAGGCGGCTCGAGCAGCTGCTGAAAAGGCTAAACAAGAAGCACAGAAGTAAGAACCGATTAGGCACAGGAGACAGCAATGCCAAAGATGAAAACCCATAGTGGTGCGAAGAAGACCTTCCGCGTCACAGGTACAGGAAAGATCATGCATGAGCGTGCAGGAAAGCGCCACCTTTTGGAGCGTAAGTCTTCACGTGTCACTCGTCGTCTAAGCCAAGAGAAGTCAGCAAAGTCAACCGTCACAATGACAGCCAAGCGCATGCTTGGTTTGAAGTAAGGAGCGTGCGCTAAATGGCAAGAGTAAAACGTGGTGTTCACGCAGCAAAGAAGCGTCGTACAACCCTGGCTCGCGCAGCCGGTTACCGTGGTCAGCGCTCACGTCTATTCACAAAGGCGAAAGAGCAAGTCACACACTCAATGGTCTATGCATTCAATGACCGCAAGGATAAGAAGGGCGATTTCCGTCAGCTCTGGATCCAGCGCATCAATGCAGCAGCTCGTGAACACGGTATGACCTACAACCGTTTCATCCAAGGCCTTAAGGCTGCAGGTATCGAAGTTGACCGTCGCGTTCTTTCAGATATCGCGACAAACGATCCAGCAACATTTAAGACACTGGTCGATCTTGCTCGCAAGAGCTTGGCCTCTGCGTAACTCCTTACGCGATCAATTCACCAATGATTGAGAGCCTTCATTCGCCGCATGTTGGGCGAGTGAAGGCTCTTATTGGTTCTCGGGGGAGTAAAGAGCGAAGAAACTCTGGCCTCTTTGTCGCCGAAGGAATGCAATCACTTCGCGAAGCACTTGCTTCACAGCATGGTCCTTTAATCGAAACTCTCTATCTCAGCCCAGCGGGTCGGGAACGTGCATCTGATCTCGATCTCTCCGAAGTAAATACAGTGGATGTCACAGATGCAGTGATGCAGGAGATGACGTCAACGGTCACACCTCAAGGCGTTCTGATGGTCTGTTCAATCCCATCACACGAACTCTCGCAGTTAGAGCTCAGAGATGGATCTTTCATCATCTACCTCGATCGCATTCAAGACCCAGGAAACGCGGGAACCATTGTGCGATCGGCCGATGCATTTGGTGCGCACGCTGTAATTACATCCCCGGGGAGTGTTGATATGTATTCTCCAAAGGTTGTGCGCTCGACTGCTGGCTCACTCTGGCATATTCCTGTCATTGAATCTCAAGAACTTTCACATATTCTTAATGTTTTGCATAACCCCGAATGTTTACTTCTCTCATCACATGCCACTGAATCGATAGTTGATTTCCATTCTTCTGGACCATGTATCGCCATTTTTGGCAATGAAGGAGCGGGAACGAGTAGCGATCAGCTCGCAATCAAAGCTCGTACAGTCACAATTCCAATGTCAGGTAAGGCAGAGAGCCTTAATCTCTCTGCAGCGGCATCGATCGTAATGTTCACGCTTTCTCGACCTTCCCGCGGTTAGAATAAGGGCCATGAACCAGGCAGAGGTTTCGCAGTGGGTTGAAGAGGCAACTAAAGCCTTCTCTGCAGCGACGGATTTAGAAGCCTTAAAGGAGGCTCGCCTGGCTCACACTGGCGATAAGTCGCCGATTTCTCTGGCAAGTCGATCGCTAGGCTCACTTCCAGCAGATCAGAAAGCCTCAGTGGGCAAGATTATTGGTGAGGCGAAAGCAGCTATTGCACGTGCGCTAGAAGCGGCAACGCAAAACCTTGAACGTGAGCAAGATGAACGTGTATTGCGCGATGAAGTTGTCGATATAACCTTGCCCGCATCACGAGCACACAAGGGCGGACTTCACCCGATCACAATCATCAAGAACGAGATTTCAGATTTCTTTATCGAACAAGGTTTCTCGGTCGAAGAAGGTCCCGAACTTGAATCGGGATGGCTCAACTTCGATGCCCTCAATATTCCGGCAGACCATCCCGCGCGTACGATGCAAGATACATTCTTTATCGAACCCGTCGAATCTGGAATTGTTCTGCGCACCCATACTTCACCGGTTCAAATTCGAACAATGCTTGATAAAGAACCGCCGATCTACGTCATCTGCCCAGGACGCACCTTTCGAGCCGATGAACTCGATGCCACACACTCTCCGGTTTTTCATCAGGTAGAGGGCCTTGTCATTGATAAGGGCATCACCATGGCCCATCTCAAAGGAACTCTGGATAACTTTGCCCGCCACATGTTCGGACCAGATGTAACAACTCGACTTCGTCCATCATTCTTTCCATTTACCGAACCAAGTGCTGAAGTAGATATCTTCTTTAATGGCCGCTGGATCGAGTGGGGCGGATGTGGAATGGTCAACCCACGAGTGCTTGCTACATGTGGAATCAATACTGATGTCTATACAGGTTTTGCCTTTGGTATGGGACTCGAGCGCACTCTGATGGTGCGTCATGGAATTACCGATATGCATGACATTGTTGAGGGCGATTTAAGATTTACGCGCCAGTTTGGAGTGGGTCTTTAAAATGCGCGCTCCTTTATCGTGGATCAAAGAGTTTGTTGATATTCCCGCATCAGTCACACCAGAACAGATTGCAGATGGCCTCATCCGTGTTGGATTTGAAGTAGAAGAGATCATTTCGCAAGGGTCTGATCTGACTGGTCCGCTTGTGTTTGCAAAGGTTGTAAGTATCGAAGAATTCACCGAATTCAAGAAGCCAGTGCGTTATGTCGAACTTGATTGCGGTGAAGGTGCGACTCGATATGTTATCTGTGGAGCAACGAATTTCGTTGCAGGTGATTTGGTTGTCGCTGCGCTGCCGGGCGCTGTATTGCCAGGTGATTTTGCAATCGCCGCCCGCGAAACATATGGAAAGACTTCAAACGGAATGATCTGCTCCGCCCGTGAATTGGGATTGGGAGATGATCACTCGGGAATTATGACCTTTGCAGAAAGTAGCGTTGAGATCGGCGGCGATGCAATTGCTGGTCTTATGATCAACGATGTCATCTTTGATGTTGCAGTAAACCCTGACCGGGGATATGCCCTAAGTATCCGTGGAATTGCTCGTGAGATTGCTGCTTCTCTTGGATTAAAATTCACAGATCCAGTCGACGCTCTACGTGACCTGACCTTCGCTGAGACAGGTAAAGGAGTAACAGCAAAGATCGAAGATCCAACCACCGCTTCAGTCTTCTACCTACGCACACTGACTAATTTTGATCCAAGTGCGACAACACCTGTATGGATGCGTCGCCGTATTGAGAAGATGGGAATGCGCTCGATCTCATTGGTTGTAGATATCACCAACTATGTCATGCTCGAACTTGGACAACCTTTACATGCATTTGATAAAGCGAAGATCAAGGGTGGATTGACAATCAAGCGTGCAGGTAAGGCGCAACCATTTACAACTCTTGATGGTCAGGTTCGCCAGCTACACCCAGATGACCTCATGGTCTGCGATGATGAACAACCTCTTGCTCTTGCTGGAACAATGGGCGGAGCATTTTCGGAAATCTCGCAAACTACTACCGAGATTGCCCTTGAAGCAGTTCGCTTTGATCCAGTCTGCATTGCTAAGAACTCGCGTCGCCATAAGTTGTCATCTGAGGCATCACGCCGCCTGGAAAGAAGTGTGGATCCATCTCTGGCCGAATTCGCATCAGCTCGCTTTGTTCAATTGCTTACCGAGAATAGTTCTGCTCAACATGTAGCTACTGTCGTAGATGGAGAACCTCGTTATGCACCTTTGCTGACGTTGGATCCTTCATATATTTCTCGCATCCTCGGTATTGAGATAGCGCCTGCAAAGATCGCAGAGCTTCTTCGTATTGTGGGCTGCGATGTAGATGAGAATACTTTTGTTGTAGATCCGCCATCGTGGCGTTGGGATCTTCTGACACCTGCAGATTTGGCCGAGGAAGTAGCGCGCATGATCGGCTACGACAAGATTCCATCAATTCTTCCACCTCGGCCTGTCCATGCATCATTGACACCGATTCAGAAGCGCCGTCGCGCAGTTGCAACTATGTTGGCAGCTCGTGGTTTGGCAGAGGTCCAGACCTTCCCATTTACCAATCAAGAGACGATTGACTTCATGGGATTTGTGGGGGAGCGCGCATCAACATATGCCATCGCCAACCCAATGTCGGAAGAATTTCCATTAATGCGAGTACATCTGGTTCCAGGTCTCATTGAAGTAGCCGCTAGAAACATTTCGCGAGGAGCCAAGGATTTTGCGATCTTCGAGATGGGATCGATCTTTAGAAGCTCACAGAAACTTGTTGATGGAATATTTCCCGAGATTGGCGCACGCCCATCTGTAGATGTCATCAAAGAAATTTATGGCAGCGTTCCTCCACAAGCATTCCATGTGGCTGGTCTGCTCGTCGGAAAAGTAGAAACTGAAGATTGGCAAGGTCCTGCTCGCTCATATGGATGGCAGGATGCGGTAGCCACAGCTTCAGATATTCTCGATCTCTGTCACCTGCCTTGGAGTATCGCTCGTAGTGAATTAGCACCATGGCATCCAGGGCGTTGCGCCGAATTGATTGTTGACGGTAAGGCTGTTGCGCACGCGGGAGAATTGCATCCAAAAATTATCGCTAAATATGGTCTACCTCCACGGAGTGCAGCTTTTGCTGTAGCCCTCAGCGCTCTGCCTGATTCACCACGAGTTCGTCCGACAACCGTTGGAACAATGCCTGCAGCGCTGCAGGATGTCGCCCTGATTGTTGACGAGAAGGTTGCTGCATCCGATGTCGAAGCCGCGCTACGTAAAGGTGCTGGTCCGTTATTGGAATCGATCACACTCTTTGATCGTTACGACAAGGTCGGTGATGGAAAAGTCTCTCTAGCATTCGCTCTCGTATTCAGAGCCCCTGATCGCACTCTCACGGGTGGCGAGATCACAGAACTTCGTGAGGCCGCCGTAGCGCAAGCATCACAAGCCACAGGAGCAACTCTCCGCACTGCATAAATATGCACATCTTTGCAT
>JBJTKU010000078.1:0-3120 GCA_046096605.1 Candidatus Planktophila sp.
TGTCAGGACCTGTGATGTAAGTGAGAGCTACAGGAAGTTGATCCTCGATTACCTGCGGCAGAAGTTTTCCGCGGATTGCTAGGTTTGCATAGGTAAATGTAGGTGACTTTTTCGCAAGACCATCTGCAACTCGATCTGCCCACCCCCGAAATTGTCCATCAACAATATCGTCAGTCATTCCCTCGCTATAGGAATCTCCGCAGACTACAAAACGGTTATAGATCATTTCTACCTACTTAGCGCGGCGCTGCTCATCTACCCAGAACATCGCAATCGATGTTGCAACGCTGGCATTGAGAGATTCTGTACTTGCCGTAATTGGAATAGAGACAATGAGGTCACACTTTTCGCGTACTAAACGTGACAGTCCTTTTCCTTCGCTACCGACCACGATCATCAGATTCTCTTTAGCGACCTTCATCTGGCTCAAATTCACATCTGCTTCACCATCAAGGCCGACTACAAAGCAGCCAAGTTTCTGTGCATCTTCAATGGTGCGGGCAAGGTTGGTCACTTGAGCCACGCGAAGACGGGCTGCAGCTCCGGCAGATGTCTTCCAAGCTGCTGCCGTCATAGCTGCAGCGCGACGTTCAGTCATAACAACTCCTGCTGCGCCAAATGCCGCAGCACTTCGCACAATTGCGCCAAGGTTGCGAGGGTCTGTCACACCATCGAGTGCCACAATCAACATCGGGTGGTTTGCTTGTTCAGTAATCTCTTGGAAGCTTGAATATTGGTAAGGCTTAATTGCCAAGATAATGCCCTGACTATTGGCGCTGATATTTTCGATTTCAGCGCGATGTACTTCACGGATATTTAACCCGTGGTGCAAGGCAAGTTTTAAAGATTCTGCAACGCGATCATCTACATCGATGCTGCGCGCAACAATAAGTTCGGTTGCTGGAACTTTTTCGCGAAGTGCTTCAAGAACTGCGTTACGACCTGAAACGATTTCACCCTTTGGCTTTTCACTTCGACCACGAGGTGAAGTTCGACCGCGCTTATCACCTTTCTTCTCTGCAACCTTCTTTCGTTTTGCAGCCGCATGATATGGACGATCTTCAGCCTTAGGTGTTGGTCCTTTACCTTCTAGACGACGCTTATTATTTCCGCCGGAGCCTGTCGTTGGACCTTTCTTTGATCCGCGAACAGCGCCACGTGGTTTTGAATTTCCGGCCATTTATTTACTCTCACTCCGTGTGATCGACCATCGTGGCCCTTGTGCTGTATCTTCAATAGTAATTCCAAGTGCGATTAAACCGTCGCGAATTGCATCTGCTGCAGCAAAGTCTTTACGCACCCGTGCGGCCTCACGCTGTTCTAGCGCCAGCTTGATCGTTCCATCAAGAGCGGCAGTCATATCTTCATTTGTGCTACCAGCTGCAAAACTTGCATCAAATGGATCGCAGCCCAGGACTTCAAGTGCACCGCGAATTTCGTTGGCCGACTCTGCAATAACAGCCTGATCACCTGAGGTTATTGCGCTATTGCCAATGCGTAACGCCTCTGAAATCCCAGCAAGTGCTTGAGGCACTGCTAAATCATCATTCATCGCCGCAGCAAAACTCTCGCTGACGATAGGCGTGGGAGCCACACCAAGAATTTCAACTGATCGATGTAAGAATGCTTCGATGCGTCGGAATGCAGTTGCTGACTCTGTCAAAGCTTCATGAGAGAACTCGAGCATTGATCTGTAATGAGCGCTCCCTAGATACCAACGCAATTCGATGCCGCGAACCGTCTTAAGTAATTCTTGTACCTGCAGTGAATTACCCAGTGACTTGCTCATCTTTTCGCCAGATGCTGTGACCCACGCATTGTGTAACCAACGCTTGGCAAAACTGTAACCAGCAGCCTCAGATTGTGCGATCTCATTTTCATGATGAGGAAAAATTAGATCAAGTCCACCACCGTGAATATCAAAGCTCTCGCCAAGATATGCATATGCCATCGCAGAACATTCGAGGTGCCATCCAGGGCGACCTGCACCCCACTGAGTTGGCCATGATGGATCGCCAGCTTTCGCCGCCTTCCACAGCGCAAAGTCGCGTGGATCTCTCTTAAATGTTTCATCCGCATCCGCTGCGCTCTGCAGATCATCTACATTCTGTCTAGACAAAGTTAAATAGGACTTTAATTTACGAACTTCAAGATAGACATCGCCATTGCCTGGAGCATATGCAGCACCGCGTTCTATAAGTTTCTGCATTAACTCGATCATCTGAGTGATATGGCCGGTTGCGCGCGGTTCGTATGTGGGAGGTAGAACATTTAAGGCGGCGTAGGCATCGGTAAATGCCCGTTCGTACTTCATCGCAACTGCCCACCATGGAGACTGTTCATGAACTGCCTTATGCAAAATCTTGTCATCGATATCTGTAACGTTTCGAATAAAGGTGACTTTATATCCGCTCTTGGTAAGCCAGCGACGCAAGATATCGAAATTAACACCCGAGCGAACGTGGCCAATATGAGGAGGTGCTTGAACAGTTGCACCGCAGAGATAGATTCCAACTTCTCCAGCTTTAAGTGGAACAAAGGGAGAGGTGGTTCGCGTCAAGGTGTCATATAACGATAGCGAACTCATGGGCTAAGTCTACCGTGCGAAAAAGAAGTTAATTTTTAATGATGAGGGCAGAAGCGATCGCTGCAATGCCCTTACCTTCACCGGTAAGGCCAAGTCCATCAGTGGTTGTTGCAAGCAGTGCGACATCTACCCCTCCAAGGGCTGCAGAAAGTGCCGCAATTGCTTCAACGCGACGAGATCCAATCTTTGGTCTATTACCAATTACCTGAACCGATACATGTGAGATCGAATATCCGGCAGCCGCAACAAGGCGTGCTGTCTCTTGTAATAACTGTGCGCCGCTTGCACCCGCATACTCTGGGCGAGAAGTTCCGAAATTACTGCCGAGATCACCGAGCTTTGATGCAGCAAAGAGAGCATCACAGATTGCATGGGCTGCAACATCACCGTCAGAGTGACCATCTACACCGACTTCATCTGGCCAATACAAACCTGCAAGATAGAGCTTGCGTCCTTCGCCGAATGCATGAGCATCAACGCCAACACCTGTTGAGAAATCTTTACCGTTACCAAGAAATTGCAGCGCAATCGCC
>JBJTKU010000079.1:0-7203 GCA_046096605.1 Candidatus Planktophila sp.
AGCTATTTCACGCGCAGCGTCATTAATCGAATTTATCTGGGTAAGAAACCAGCGATCAATCTTTGTCCGTTGATACACTTCTTCTAAATCAGCACCGGCCCACAACACTTGCTGAACCTGTTGCAGGCGATATTCGGATGGAATTGAGATTTGATCCATCAATGATGCCAATACAGACTCAGAGATCTCTGTAGGGAATGTGAATACTGCCTCCTTGCGTTCGAGCGAACGAAGCGCCTTCATCAAAGCTTCAGGGAATGACCGACCAATCGCCATCGCCTCGCCGACAGATTTCATTGTTGTGGTCAGACGAGGGTCAGCATCGACAAATTTTTCAAACGCGAACCGAGGCGCCTTTACTACAACATAATCAAGGGTCGGCTCAAAGGAGGCAGGGGTCACTTTAGTAATATCATTTTGAATTTCGTCTAGGGTGTAACCTATCGCCAATTTCGTAGCAATCTTTGCAATTGGAAAACCAGTTGCCTTGGATGCCAATGCACTGGATCGAGACACACGGGGATTCATCTCAATAACAATTATCCGACCATTGTCGGGGTTGACCGCAAATTGAATATTACAGCCGCCTGTTGCTACACCTACCTCCCGGATGATCGAGATAGAAAGATTGCGAAGCTTCTGAAATTCGACGTCTGTGAGTGTAAGGGCTGGAGCAACAGTAATTGAATCACCAGTATGTACTCCCATAGGGTCGATATTTTCTATTGAACAGACGATCACAACGTTATCGCTGGAATCACGCATTACTTCAAGTTCGTACTCTTTCCAACCAATGATCGATTCCTCAAGAAGAACTTCAGATGTTGGACTGTGACGAAGCCCAGCTCCAGCGATTTGGTGGAGTGAATCTTCGTCGAAAGCAATTCCTGAACCTAAACCCCCCATCGTAAACGATGGACGTACTACAACTGGATAGTTCAATATCTTTACAGCCCGAAGAACTTCTTCCATCGTGTGACAGATAACGGATTTGGCAGACTCGCCGCCAACACGCTCGACGATGGTTCGGAAGATCTCACGATTTTCGCCCCGTTCAATAGCATCAACATCGGCACCGATGAGTTTTACTCCGTATCGAGCAAGTGTTCCTGCTTGGAAGAGACCGATAGCTGCATTGAGCGCTGTTTGGCCACCGAGTGTTGCAAGAACTGCATCAGGGCGCTCTTTGGCAATGATCCGTTCGATAAATTCTGGAGTAATTGGTTCTATATATGTTGCGTCAGCAAATTCAGGATCAGTCATAATTGTTGCTGGATTTGAATTCACTAAGACAACGCGAATACCCTCCGCGCGTAGTACCCGACACGCTTGTGTTCCCGAATAGTCAAATTCACACGCTTGCCCAATAACAATAGGTCCCGAACCGATGACAAGAACGCTCTTTATCGACGTATCTAGAGGCATTACTACTGACCTGCCCTTCTAGGATACTTTTCCATCAAATCTACGAAGTGATCGAATAGGTATGCCGCATCGTGGGGGCCGGCTGCTGCCTCTGGATGATATTGAACACTGAAGGCTCCCCGCTCGAGAAGTTCTAAACCTTCTACAACACCGTCATTGAGACAGATATGAGTGACGCGCCCTGGACCGAAAACCGTAGTGAATTGAGAATCGGTCGGTGCCTTTATTGCAAATCCATGATTATGAGAAGTGATTTCGACTTTACCCGTACGCTTGTCAATGACAGGTTGGTTTATCCCGCGATGACCAAATTGCAGTTTGTATGTTTCAAAACCTAGAGCACGACCAAGAATCTGGTGTCCAAAACAGATACCAAAAATCGGGATCTCCTCCGACAATAACTCGCGAACAAGATTGACCGTTTCTGTCATTGTAGAGGGATCGCCAGGGCCATTAGAGAGAAAAACGCCATCAGGATGTAAATCCATAATCTCTGTAAACGAAGTCTTGTACGGTAGAACATGCGTCTCTATCCCTCGCTCCGACATGGCTCGTGGAGTTGCTCCTTTGATACCAAGATCGATCGCGGCGACTGTAAATTTCTTAGAACCTGTAGGTGCAACGATATAACTCTGCGCGGTTGAAACGTCCTCACTTAAAAATGCACCCGACATTTGTGCGCTCTTGCGTACCTCAATGACCATCTCTTCTCGAGTGAGGTCCAAATCTGAAAAGATGCCGACGCGCATAGCGCCACGATCTCGTAGATGGCGGGTGATAGCACGAGTATCTACTCCGGAAATTCCCACAATATTCTGATCAACCATCACATCAACAAGATTTGCTTCACTTCGCCAATTGCTCGTGATAGGTGAAGGATTACGAGCAACAAAACCTGCGACCCAAATCTTTGAGCTTTCATTATCAAATGTATTCATTCCAGTGTTGCCGATATGCGGAGACGTCATCACAACCACTTGGCGATGATAGGAAGGATCGGTCATAGTCTCCTGATATCCGGTCATACCGGTTTGGAAGACGGCCTCACCAAAAGTTCGACCCGTGGCTCCCCAGCTCTTACCTTCAAAGATTCGACCATCGTCTAGGACTAAAAACGCCTTACTCATACACGTAACCCACTATCAAAGACCAAGCGGCCATGGAAAAACGTTGCAACAACTTGAGTATCGAATTCCATGCCATGGAAGGGAGTATTACGGGATTTCGATAGTAATTGGTCGCGATCCACGCGGTAAGAAGCCTTGGGATTAATCACAATGACGTGTGCCGGAGAACCTACTTCGAGCCCCCGCCCATGGCCCTCATAACCACCGATCCGTGCTGGGGCGGTGCTCATCCTTTCTTGAACGCCCGACCAATCCATCGCACCAGTGCTTACCATCGTTAAAGAAATAATTGAGAGGGCATGTTCGAGACCGAGCATTCCGATAGCTGCTTCTTGCCACTCACATTCCTTGCTCTCACCTGGATGAGGTGCATGATCTGTAGCAACGATATCGATTGTCCCATCTGCTAAAGCAGAACGTAGCGCCAACACATCTTCATTTGTGCGAAGGGGCGGATTCACTTTAAAAATTGGATCGTAAGTACGAGCCTTCTCGTCAGTTAAAAGAAGATGATGCGGAGTTACTTCAGCTGTGACATTGATCCCGCGCGCTTTAGCCCAACGAATTATCTCCACGCCGCCAGCTGTGGTGAGATGGCAAATATGTAAACGCGATCCAACATGCTCTGCAAGTAATACGTCTCGCGCAATGATTGCTTCCTCGGCAACTGCTGGCCAGCCTTTGAGACCTAATGTTGCGCTAACAATTCCTTCATTCATCTGTGAACCTAATGTGAGAGCCGGCTCTTGGGCATGCTGAGCGATTACTCCCCCGAATTTCTTTACATACTCGAGTGCGCGTCGCATTACCAAGGGATCGCTCACGCAATTTCCATCATCACTAAATATCCGAACACGAGCGGCAGAATCTGCCATCGCACCAATTTCGGCTAAAACTTTTCCTTCGATACCTTGAGTGACGGCTCCAACGGGAAAAACATCAAGTAATCCAGCGCTTTGGCCGAGGCGATACACCTGCTCAACCACTCCTGCGGTGTCGGCCACAGGTGATGTATTTGCCATTGCGG
The DNA here is from genome assembly GCA_046096605.1 of Candidatus Planktophila sp. Lineage (GTDB taxonomy): Bacteria > Actinomycetota > Actinomycetes > Nanopelagicales > Nanopelagicaceae > Planktophila. The sequence goes on from JBJTKU010000079.1 coordinate 3,580, forward strand.
AGAGAGCGACATATCCGCCCTTTACACCCGCACGAGAACCCGAAAGAACAGTCTCTGAATCCTCACGTCCGGGTTCACGAAGATGGGTATGTAGGTCGACAAGACCTGCCATGACGATCATTCCCGCAGCATCAATAATTGTTGCATCAGGAGCGTTGATTGTTGCTTCCACGGAGGTAATGACTCCATTATCTATCAAGAGATCGCGCACGCTGCCATCCGGCAACATTCCACCTCGGAGAAGATATCTACCCTTATCTGCACTCATTTAGACACCTGCCTCTATCGAAGTATCGCCGGCAAGAAGTAGATAAAGAATTGCCATCCTCACACTAACGCCATTTGATACTTGCTCAACAATGACCGATCTGGCGCTATCAGCGCTTTCAGCAGTGATCTCAAGACCACGATTCATGGGACCTGGATGCATCACAATCGCACCTGGATGAAGCTTTTGTAGTCGAGCGGTATTAAGACCAAAATACCGAGAGTATTCACGAGCATTTGGGAAGAATAATTCGCTCATTCGCTCGTGCTGCACTCGCAACATCATGACGACATCAACAGACTCCAAAATAGAATCGAAGTCGTATGAAACGGCCGCCGGCCAACTCTCAACGCCGACAGGCAGAAGTGTGGGCGGAGCGACCAAAGTTAGATGCGCGCCTAGTTTGCTCAGTAAAAGCACATTCGAACGGGCTACGCGTGAGTGTAAAACATCTCCAACGATTGCTACACGAATGCCTTGAAGATCTTCGCGCCCCTGTCCCAAATGTTTACGGATAGTAAATGCATCCAGGAGTGCTTGGCTTGGATGTTCATGGGTTCCGTCCCCTGCGTTAATGACTGAGCCGGACATCCACTGCAAATCCGCTAAGCGAGTCGCTGCTCCTGATGCTCCATGCCTGATGATTACAGCATCGGCCCCCATGGCCTGCAAAGTTTGAGCGGTATCTTTGAGCGATTCACCCTTGCTCACACTTGAACCCTTAGCAGAAAAATTTATGACATCTGCCGATAGCCGTTTAGCGGCGGCTTCAAAAGAAATTCGTGTACGGGTTGAGTCTTCGGCAAAGAGGTTAACGATTGTTCGACCACGTAAAGTTGGTAATTTCTTCATCGGATTGTCACTGACTCTCGCCATGTGAGAGGCTGTATCGAGAATGTTGATCGCATCAGAGCGAGAGAGATCGGCAATAGAGAGCAGATGTTTCATTTACTCTCCTCCACCGATACCAGAACATCATCTACACCATCAATCTCAGTGAGTTGAACTCTTACGGATTGGGCTAAAGAGGTCGGAATATTTTTCCCCACAAAGTCTGCTCGAATAGGTAGTTCGCGGTGACCGCGATCAATGAGTACAGCCAGCTGTACCTTGGCTGGTCGACCAATGTCGCCGAGTGCATCTAGCGCCGCACGGATTGTGCGCCCTGAAAAGAGCACATCGTCGATGAGTACCACTGTCCGGTCTTGCACTCCAAGGGATGGAATAGATGTGGGCATGAGAGGACGTGGTGCCTTTAATCGAAGGTCATCCCGGAAGAGAGTCGTATCCAAAGTTCCCACCTGGACGCTTTGACCTTCAATTGACTCAATCAGGTGTGCAAGTCGAAGTGCAAGGTGAGCACCACGCGTTGGGATTCCAAGGAGAGTGATTGATTGACAACCATTATTGCGTTCGCAAATTTCATGGGCGATTCGCAGGAGTGCGCGAGAGATATCTGGCGCAGGCAGGACTGAACTCATGTAAATCTCCTTCCCCGCCTCGCAGGACGGGTCTTAAAGGATGCGGCCAAAGGTTACCACCAGATCTCGGTTCTCTGTGGACATTCCTGAATGGATCGGCGCGCCACCGCCTAACCTCTCGCCATGAGTATCACTCATGACCTTCCGATCGGCGCTCGCATACGCAAGGTGCGGCGTGAAAGAGGATGGAGCCTTCAAGAGTGTGAGGTACGAAGTCAAGGCCGGTTGAGGGCCGTTACCTTAGCTTCATACGAGCGAGGCCAGAGATCTATCTCCTTAGGCAAACTGCAACTTATTGCAGAAATTCTTGAGGTCACCATCGAATATCTATTTGGGGCAACAAATCAAATGTCTCCAGTACCTAAGCAACGACATATTTATGATCTTCGCGCTCTCACTCTTTCACCGTCTTGTGTGCAGAAACAACTACTGCTCTCTTACCTTAAAGTCATCATCAAAAAACGAGGAGATTGGCAAGGAGAAGTCATTTCTCTGCGTACAAGCGATATAGGTAACTTACACCTTATTTTTCAATCTCAATTCACGGATTCTGCGTGCGACTATATCGACTGGATTGAAAGTCAGAACTTCCTGATGAGATTAAAGAGCAAGACTTGATTTAATTGAAGCGATTCTTCCCAAGATTCCATGTATGTAGCCGGCAGAGTCCTCTGTACTTAAATCCTTGGCCAATGTAAGCGCCTCATCAATAACTACTGAATCGTCTAGCTCTGCCATCCAAAGTAGCTCAAAGATTCCTAGACGTAAGATATTTCTATCTACGGCTGGCAAACGGTCCATGTCCCAACCTTGCGCGTACGTTGCAATTAGTTCATCGATTTTACGTTTGTGAGAATTGATTCCCTCAATAAGAGATTTAGTGTATTCGCGAACCGGACGTGCATCTGGTCCTTTTTCATCAATGTCGCGAGTGGCAAGAATCTCCAGTAAATCTAAGCTACGAATATCTGCTTCATAGAGAAGATCTAACGTCTGCTTTCTTGCCTTGCTCCTAGCTGACACTAGTTCGCGCGCCCCAAATATGAACCGTCTCGAGTGTCCACCAGTATCTTCTCATCTTGCTTGATAAATAGTGGAACCTGAACCTGTATACCGGTCTCAACAGTCGCCGGTTTGGTGCCACCCGATGAACGATCACCTTGGAGGCCGGGTTCTGTGTATGTTACGGTAAGTTCAACTGATGCAGGTAGTTCAATATAAAGTGGGTTACCTTCGTGGATTGCAACAATTGCCTCCGTATTTTCAAGCATGAAATTTGCTGAATCTCCAACGGTATCTGCCGAAATCGTCATTTGATCAAAGTTTTCGTTATCCATAAAGACGAAATCATCACCTTCCCTATAGAGGAAGTTCATCTCACGCTTTTCTAGAATAGCAACATCAACTTTTACTCCAGCATTGAAAGTTTTATCGACAACTTTACCCGTCATCACTTGCTTGAGCTTAGTCCGGACAAAAGCTGGCCCCTTGCCAGGTTTGACGTGTTGGAACTCAACAACTGTCCACAGCTGCCCTTCAATATCTAGGGTCATGCCGTTCTTAAGATCATTAGTAGTTGCCACAGTAGAGCTCCAGTTCATTGCGATGGCGATATGCCATTGTTGTCAAGGGTGAAAGTTTACCCTATGGATAATTAAGAAATGAGTGCCTTAAGAGCCACCATGGCTAGTGAATATGAATTTGGGCCAAATCCACCGATTGTGCCATTTGCAACACCCGAAATTACCGAAGTATGACGGAACTCCTCGCGCGCCAAGGGATTCGATAAGTGAACTTCAATGAGAGGTGCTTTAACCAACTCGGCAGCATCGCGAATTGCATACGAATAATTAGTGAAAGCGGCAGGGTTAATAA
>JBJTKU010000080.1:0-2542 GCA_046096605.1 Candidatus Planktophila sp.
TTGCAACAATTGCAAATAACGGAATTCGTGTTTCACCTACAGTAATCGCTGGTACATCTGATTCATCTGGAAATTTCACGCCTTTCAAATCGGATAAGGGGACACAAGTCGTCAGCGCTGCAACAGCTGCGAAGATGCGCATCATGATGGAGAGCGTTGTCTCGGCACATGGAACAGCTCCAAGTGCATCCATTCCTGGTTACAGGGTTGCTGGTAAAACTGGTACGGCAACTCGGTGGAACGAAAATTGTGGTTGTTACAGCGGCTACACAGCATCCTTCATTGGTTTTGCCCCAGCGGATGCACCTGCTTACGTCATCAATGTCACAATTCAAGATCCTAAGGGCGCTCACTACGGCGGCGCTCTTGCAGGTCCTGTCTTTAAAAAAGTAATGACTTTTGTTCTTCAGAGCCAACACATAGCTCCAACCGGTACCAAAGTTCTACCTATTGCTCTTAACCAAGCAGAGATTGCCAAGAAGGTACGTGAAGCAAAGAAGGCTGAGCAGATAAAGATTTCTCAAGCGAGTGCAAAGGATTAGCCATGCGTCCACTCTTAGAGCACAGCATCACAGTCGATGCGATTTCTCGAATGGTACATGGTGAAACTTGTCTCGAGCCAACCCTTACTTTTACAGGTGTCTCCTCTTCAGATTCAGAGGTGATCGAAGGAGATCTATTCCTTGCCTATCCGGGAAAAACAACGCATGGAGCTCAATTTGCAGCAAAGGCAATTGCCAAAGGCGCTCGAGCAATATTGACAGATTCGCAAGGTGCGAAGATTGCATCTAATGTGCCGACAATTGTCGTTGCTGATGCGCGAATTGCCGGGGCAGTGGTGAGCGCCAGCCTCTATGGAAAACCAATGCAAGAGATGGTGAGCATTGGCATCACTGGTACAAACGGTAAGACAACAGTTTCAACCTTGCTCTATCAACTCTTTGAAAAGGCAGGCCGTGAGTGTGGTCTTATTGGAACAGTTGAGACTCGGATTGGACGCGAGAGCATACCAAGTGCACGCACAACGCCTGAAGCAGATGAGTTACAAGCACTTGCTGCGACCATGAGTGAAAGACATCTACGCCATCTCGTCATGGAAGTCTCTAGCCACGCAATGGTTATGAAGCGTATGGTCGGATCACATTTTTCGATTGTGGGTTTTACAAACCTTACGCAAGATCACTTAGATTTCCATCACGATATGGAGAGCTACTTCGCAGCTAAAGCTTCACTCTTTACTCTGGAATATGCTGACCGAGCTTTCATTAACATCGATGACCCTTATGGAATGCGACTATTTAATCAATGTCCCATTCCAGCGGTTTCGCTTTCACGTCAAAATACAAAGGCAACCTGGCATTACACATCAATAACTCCAGATTCAAGCGGAACGTCATTTAGCCTTCGTGGTTCTGGCGGAATCCTCATCGAGAGCACCACGCCGCTGCGTGGAGACTTCAATCTAGACAACCTACTCCTTACTTTTGCAATTGCAGTCGAGTGTGGAATTGATCCATTGGATTGCGCAGCAATTGCGCCACATCTCTATGGCGCTCCAGGTCGAATGGAGACGATAGATCGTGGACAGAATTTTGCTGCCCTAGTCGATTACGCCCATACTCCTGATGCAGTCAGCAGCGCACTATCGACTGCCAGAAAATTTACTACCGGCAAGGTGATTGCAATATTGGGTTGCGGAGGCGATCGTGATTCATCCAAGCGACCTCTCATGGGAAAAGCACTCTTAGGCGGCAGTGATATCGCAATATTCACAAGTGATAATCCACGTTCTGAAGATCCAAAGAAGATTCTCGATGATATGACAGGCCCACTCGTGATCGCAGAACCGTCGAAAATTATTATCGATCGCAAAAGTGCAATCGAATATGCGGTTTCACTCTGTGATGCCGGGGATACATTGCTCCTCTTGGGTAAAGGCCACGAGAAAGGCCAGGAGATTTTGGGTCGGAAGATTGATTTTGATGATCGCATCGTTCTCGCAGAAGCACTTGAGGCCCTTCGATGATTCCTCTCTCCGCATCTGCGATCGCAGCAATTGTTGAAGGAACTCTTGTTGGCGATGATGGTGAGATTAGCGGCGCAGCTGCCATTAATTCTTCACTAGTCGAACATGGCGGAATCTTCTTTGCTTTGCTGGGGCAGAGAGTTGATGGCCATGAATATGTTGGTGATGCCTTCTCTCACGGGGCAGTTCTTGCTATCACATCTCAACCGGTTAAATGCAGGCATATTGAAGTTAAAGATGTGGCTACAGCTCTTACAACATTGGCCAGATATGTTCGTAGCCAGCTTGTAGATCTCAAAGTCATAGGCATTACGGGATCTCAAGGCAAAACCACCGCAAAAGATTTACTCAGACATCTCTTATCTCAGCATGGCCAGACCGTGGCACCAACCGGAAATTACAATAACGAACTAGGTGTCCCACTTACCATTTTGCAATGCGATCGTTCCACGCGATATGCAATTATTGAAATGGGTGCAAGACATACCGGAGATATTGCCTATCTTGCCTCAATTG
>JBJTKU010000081.1:0-3065 GCA_046096605.1 Candidatus Planktophila sp.
ATTAAGAACTGGGGCGGTAAATGTAACCACTTACTTTCCTCCATTCATTGTCGGAGCAGGATCGCTAAACCCTTGCTGGCTTACAACATGAGCTGCTGCTGGATTGATTATCTTGAGCAGTGGCGAAGGATAGAAACCAAGAACGACAATAATTGCAATCACGGGTGCAATTGCTACCTTCTCACGCAGGTTGAGATCGGTGAGATTTTCATTTCCTGGAGTTGTTGGTCCGTGTAGTGCTCGCTGAACCGGAATCAAGATGTAGAGGGCAGCTAAAACGATTCCAAATGTTGCAATGATTGCAGCAGCTGGATAACGAGTATATGTTCCAACGAGAACAAGGAATTCACTGACAAAGCTAGAAAGACCAGGAAGGGCCAAGCTCGACATGCCAGCTATAAAGAATGCCCAAGCCATGATTGGGGTCACGCGCTGTAGTCCACCAAAATCAGAGATGGTGCTCGATCCGCGACGTGTAGCCATCCAACCAGCTACCAAGAAGAGCGCCGCAGTAGAGAAGCCGTGGTTAAACATATAGAGCGTTGCACCGCTCTGAGACTGTGATGTCATCGCAAAGATGCCGAGTGTGATGAAACCAAAGTGCGAGATCGATGTATATGCAATAAGACGCTTAATATCTTTTGCGCCGATTGCAAGAAATGCACCGTAGAGAATTGAGATAAGTGAGAGCACGATAATCAGTGGTGTAAATGTCTTGCTCGCATCAGGAAAGATCGAGAGACAGAAACGGATCATTCCGTAGGTTCCGACCTTATCGAGAACGCCCAAGAGCAATACAGAGCTTCCGGCAGTTGCACTCTTTGCCGCATCTGGAAGCCAAGTATGAAATGGCCACAATGGCGCCTTAATTGCAAAGGCTATAAAGAAGCCTAGGAAGAGGATGTTCTGAGTTGTTGCGCTCATTGACGTGTGAAGCTCGGATAATGCGGTCACATCAAATGTATGTCCGCCGTTATTTCCTGAGATTACATAGAGACCAATAATTGAGGCGAGCATCAAGAGTCCACCGAAGAGGCTGTAAAGCAAAAACTTCACTGCAGCCGCAGCGCGTTCCCCGCTGCCATATCCGCCAATGAGGAAGTAGACCGGAATAAGCATCGCTTCGAAGAATACGTAGAAGAGGAAGAGGTCAGTTGCGGCAAAGACACCGATCATCATTGTCTCAAGTACAAGAATCAAGATGTAGAACGTCTTGACTCCCCAACGTCCGCCATCTGATTCGTTCCATCCAGCAAGGATGACGATTGGCGCAAGTACAACTGACATCAAAATAAGTACAAGTGCAATGCCATCGACCCCGACTGCCCAATTAATAGCAAACGATGGAATCCACGAATAGCTCTGTCTAAATTGGAGTGCGGTGTTATCGACGTCGAAAGAGAGAGCTTTAACGATTGTGGTGACAGCAACGGCCACTGTTGTTCCAAGTGCAATCTGCTTAACCAATGCAATCTTTGCAGATGGCACTGCAGCAATGAGTGCAGCGCCAATCAATGGAAGAAGCATAATGATTGTGATTGTCATTATTGAGTCACCACCCAAATCGCAGTAAGGAGAGCGAGCGCTCCGACAAAGATCAGCGCAGCATAGGCTCGGACATATCCAGATTGAGTACGGCGAAGAGTTGAACCAGAGCCAATGGCCATCGAGCCAACGCCGTGGACTGCTCCGTCGATTACGACTTCATCGACCACACCGAGTCCACGAGTGATTGCCTGCCCTGGACGCATGAAGACCGCCTCGTTAAAGGAATCTTGTCCGAGATCATTGCGTGCAAAACGAGTAGCCCATGAGACCTTGGTTGGAGCAAGCACATCAACATCCTTGAACTGGTACTTCATCAAGGCGATGGCAACACCGATTGCAACCATTGTGAGGGCAAGGCCTGAGACAACAATCGGAGGTAATAGCTCTTCATGATGCTCGTGATGTTCAAATAGTGGCGCAAGCCAGTTAACAAGAGCATCTCCACGAGTGAAGAGGAATCCTGTTGTTACTGATCCAACTGCCAGAACAGCCATTGGTAGCCACATCAAAATTGGTGACTCATGTGGATGTACTTCGCCATCCCAGCGCGCCTTGCTAGTAAATGTCAGGATCATGACGCGTGTCATGTAGAAGGCGGTTATTCCTGCACCAAGAAGTGCGACGCTGCCAAGGATTATTCCCTTAGCTCCCCCGGCATTCAAAGCACTTTCAATGATCATATCTTTGGAGTAGAAGCCAGCAAATGGCGGTACTCCAAGAATTGCTAAATAACCCAATCCAAAGGTGACAAATGTAATCGGCATAAATTTACGCAGGGCTCCAAATTTTCGCATATTTACTTCGTCATTCATTCCATGCATGACAGATCCTGCTCCCAGGAACATGCCTGCCTTGAAGAAGCCATGTGTGAGCAGGTGCATGATTGCAAATGCGTAACCGATAGGGCCAAGTCCGGCGGCAAGAATCATGTAACCGATCTGAGACATCGTTGATGCAGCAAGTGCTTTCTTAATGTCATCTTTTGCGGTACCGACAAGGGCACCAAAGATCAAGGTGATTGCACCGACGATGACAACAAGAAGTTGTGCTGTAGGGGCAGCATCAAAGACGAAGTTCGAGCGAACTATGAGATAGACACCAGCTGTCACCATGGTTGCGGCGTGGATCAGTGCAGATACCGGTGTTGGTCCAGCCATCGCATCACCAAGCCATGCTTGCAGTGGGAACTGTGCAGATTTTCCGGCAGCTGCTACCAACAACATTATTCCCATAGCAGTGAGCGCCGGAGTTCCAGCACGCTCTGCAGCCTCCTTAACTCCATCGAATGAGACTGTGCCCATCGTTGCAAAAGCGATCATGATTGCAAAAGACAATCCCATATCGCCCACGCGGTTCATGACGAATGCTTTTTTAGAAGCAGTTGCATAAGCAGGCTTCTGGTTCCAGAAACCAATAAGAAGGTAAGAGGCAAGACCGACGCCTTCCCAACCTACATAAAGATTGAGATATGAATTTCCAAGAACAAGTAGGAGCATTGCTGCGATAAAGAGGTTGAG
>JBJTKU010000082.1:0-3962 GCA_046096605.1 Candidatus Planktophila sp.
TTGTAGAAGTGAACCTTCGCGCTTGTTCTGAAAACGTTCTGCAGCAAATACTCCAAACTGGCATGTGACAGAAGAGAGAACAAGAACAGTTGTGTTAATTGCTGCAAAGGGAATATTGAGTAACTCAGTCGATTCTAGCCAGATCTCTGGACCTTGTACGGCACGAGTAGTGAAGTACATTGCAAAGAGTGCAGCAAAGAACATCAACTCACTTGATAGCCAGACAATGGTGCCAACTGCTACAACGTTGGGCTTGGAAATCTGATGCATGGATGCTGGCTCTGCCGCCGGGCTCGAGACTGTGCTTGTCATGGAGGAGATTATTCCCGAATTTGCCTCTATTGACCTCTTTCTTAGCCCTTATGAAGCCTCTATTTGGTCACATCAAGGGTGAAACGGATCACCATGAATTCAGCGATTTCACGCGGTAGAGTGCGACTATGGCAGAAGAATCTGGACGTATATTGACGATCGTCGTTTACTCCGATGACCTCACTGTTCGCGCCCATATTGCGGCGGCTCTGGGTACTTCAGTGGCCCCTGATGTACCTCCTCACCAGATTATTGAATTTGCAACCGGCCCAGCCCTTCGCCTCTATGTCGATAACAAGGCGCGCAGCTCTGATCACGGAATCGATCTCTTTATTCTCGATGGCGAAGCAGCTCCTGAGGGTGGAATGGGCATAGCTCGCCAACTCAAGGACGAGCTTTTCAATTGTCCACCAGTTCTTCTGATCACAGCACGCAAAGAAGATGCCTGGCTTGCAACGTGGTCGCGAGCCGAAGCTAATGTCCTTCACCCGATCGATCCATTCACATTGGCTCACACCGTTGCGGATTTATTGCGCACATCAATGAGTCGCACAAAGGCATAATTTTCTCTACATATATCGGTTTTCCCGAAGAGAGTGGGTCAATCGTGGCTTGGTCTGAATATATAGAACGCCTTACCCAGGGTCTTGATCTCGAACCTTCAGAAGTCGCCTCAATTATGGAATCGATTCTAGAAGGCAAAGCCGAGATCGCAGACATCAAAAACTTTCTATTGGCAATGAAGGCAAAAGGTGAGACGGCAGAAGAGGTTGGCGCACTTGTCAGCCAAATGTTTACTCATAGTGCACCGATTTCGATCCGTGAGCGTGCTGTAGATACCGTGGGTACCGGTGGCGATGGAGCACACACCATCAATATTTCTACGACGGCAGCAATCATCGCAGCATCGGCGGGTGCTCGTGTTGTCAAACATGGTAATCGTGCCGCATCAAGCAAATCTGGATCAGGCGATTTATTAGAGGCGTTAGGCGTTGCAATCTCTTTAGACGGTAAGGCTGTTGAGAAGTGTGTTGCAGAATTAGGAATTGGTTTCTGCTTCGCCCCCATCTTTCATCCAGCCATGCGCTTTGCTGCACCTGCGAGAAAAGAGTTAGGTACACCTACTGTCTTCAACATTCTTGGGCCGTTGGCTAATCCGGCTCGTCCGCAGGCGGCTGCCATTGGCGCGGCAGATGATCGCATGCACTTAGTTATGGCAGAAGTTCTTGTGCAACGCGGGGTTGATGGCTTTGTCTTCCGCGGAGATGACGGCCTGGATGAGATCTCACTCTCATCCACGACCTCTATCTTAAGTATTGGAAGTGGCGAAATTCGTAGCGATCAAATAGATCCATTAGATTTTGGAATATCTCGAGCACCGGTAAGCGATCTTGTCGGTGGTGATGCAACTGATAATGCGCGAATTACGCGATCAATCTTTGCTGGTGAACGGGGTGCGCCAAGAGATGCCGTCCTGCTCAATGCAGCTGCGGCTATAGCTGCCTTTGATGGTGAGCAATCCCAATCAGTCCGCGAACGAATTCAATCTGGATTAACCAAGGCAACGGCTGCGCTAGATAGCGGAGCAACTTCACAGTTGTTGGAAAAGTGGATAAGCCTTACTCAATCGCTGGTTGTGAAGCTTTAAGTGTAGTGACACGTCTCTGATTGTTACTACGTTCTTTTTTGGCACGAGCGTTCATCATTTGATTGATTGTGCTGATACCGTAACTGCCCATACGTTCGATAATTCCATGAAGCACATCCATCGTTGCCAGGGCATCATCCAGGGCTCGGTGGTTGGGAGTGATCTCGGTTCGAAAGTAAGATGCCAACGTCGCTAATTGATAGTTAGCCACATCATCTTTTGTAAGAACAAAGCGTGCCGCTTTTACGGTGTCTATCACACGAAAATTCGGCCAAGTGTATCCGTGGAGGGCAGCAGAAGTCCTGAGAAATGAGAGATCAAATGGCGCATTGTGCGCCACAAAGACAGTTGATTTTTCGCTGCCAAGGAATTCAAAGAGTAAAGGAAGTACGGATTCGATACGAGGTGCGTCCTGCAACATCTCATCAGTGATACCTGTTAACTCAGTAATAAATGAGGGTATTGGGGTACCTGGGTTTACAAAGGTCTTGAAGGTGCCAATTATCTGACCACCACAGACTTTGACCGCTCCGATTTCGGTAATTGCGCTTCCGGTTTGCGGCGAGGCCCCAGAGGTCTCCAGGTCGAGAACAACGAAGGTGACGGAGGAGAGATCCTCATCGGTTGCCTCTAGTGCGCTCATGGAGATCAGCCTAGATTACGAGGGCGACAAACACTTACTTTTCTTTGCGCTTAAATACTTTCTTAGCCCGCGCGGTTAATTTGTCGGTTTCGTTCTTGATGCGCGCGTAGACGACTTCAGCCCAGGCAAACTCAGTTGCCAAGATCGCAACACCTAGAACCACGAGAGGAATTCCAGGTCCGGGGAAAAAGAGAAAGAAAATTCCAACAAGAACTAGAGTTGAACCAACTACAGCGACAATCGCCCACCGAAATGGATGGGGAAGATGTCTCCAGACGGAATCAAACTTCTGTCTTATCCGCATCGCCATTTTCGGTAGCTTCCTTATCGCCCTTTGTTGCTCGAAGGCTTAAGAGTATCGAGGTGGTGATTACTAGTACAACCACACCAAGACTCAAGAGTGTTGGAATCTTGAAGAAGGCGTGAGAAACGATCATCTTGATTCCTACCCAAACCAGGACTATCGAGAGTCCTTGGTTGAGATATATAAATCGATGCATCAAATCCGCAAGCAGGAAGTACATGGCACGCAACCCCAAGATTGCGAGAGCATTGCTTGAGAAAACCAGGAATGGCTCTTCGGTTACGGCAAATACGGCCGGAATCGAGTCAACTGCGAAGACGATATCCATGAATTCGATGATGACCAGAACGGCAAGTAGGGGAGTTGCCAATCGCTTGCCATTTTCAATGGTGAAAAACTTCTCACCTTTAAATTCACTAGACATCGGCACAAAACGCGTAAAGAGTCGATAGACCTTGGTATCGGTGGGATCTAGCTTTTCATCAGCTCCTTTGAGCATTTTGTATCCGCTGTAGATCAGAAATACGCCGAAGATGTAGAGAACCCACGATGCCTGCTTGATGGCAACAACGCCGAGGGCGATAAAAATAGCTCGGAAAACTAGTGCTCCAAGAATTCCAAGGAAGAGAACGCGATGTTGGTATTCTCGCGAAACGTTAAAATAGGTGAAGATGACGCCCCAGATAAATACGTTATCGATCGCTAATGATTTTTCGATGACATATCCGCTCAAATATTGAGCACCGTACTCTCCACCGTAGACAATCCAGATAATCACTCCTACCGCAAGGCCGAGTGAAACCCAGATAGAAGACCAAACCGCCGCCTCTTTAACCGAGATGACATGTGCCTTCTTGTGAAGCAGAAGATCCACGGCCAACATGACGAGAACTCCCGCTATAAGAATCAGCCAGGCGGATAAGGGAACGTTCATAAAACCTCCGAAGACAGTGCGCCAACGATTCAGCGCCCAAAGTCTCCACCACCGATGTAATCGGCCTGCATACCGGATCTGTGCGATACAAATCGTGATGACGGCAATACAGTTTGAGGTG
>JBJTKU010000083.1:0-3115 GCA_046096605.1 Candidatus Planktophila sp.
TCCTAATACGGTTCCAGGATATTCAGTCGATCGTTGGTGTGCCGGTGCAATGACAGCTGTTACTACATTGGCAGGATCAATTGCGATGGGTACAACGCAGATTGTCATTGCCGGCGGTGTAGAACATATGGGTAACCACCCTATTGGTGATGGCCTTGATCCCAACCCACGTTTTCTGGCAGAACGAATTGTCGAACAAGATGCGCTCGCGATGGGTGCCACAGCAGAGCGATTACACGATCGCTTTCCGCATCTGACAAAAGAACGCGCAGATAAGTACGCACTTGCATCACAGATGAAGACTGCTCAGGCATATGCAGATGGAAAGATTCAGCGTGACCTGATTCCAACTGCAGCTCGTAGCGCAGAGTTTGGATGGGCAATCGCAACTGTCGATGAGCCACCACGTCCGACAACAACTCTCGATGGTCTTGCAACGCTGAAGACCCCGTTTCGTCCAGCAGGTCGGGTAACTGCAGGAAATTCATCCGGCCTCAACGATGGTGCAACTGCTGCGCTTTTGGCTAATGAAGAAAAGGCTCTCGAATTGGGCCTTCCCATTAAAGCGCGTTTAGTAACTTACGCATTTGCTGGCGTTGAGCCAGAGGTTATGGGATACGGACCAGTGCCATCAACAATTAAGGCACTTGCAACGGCAGGGCTTACGATCGACGATATTGGCGCATTTGAAATCAACGAAGCTTTTGCAATCCAGGTTCTTGCATTTCTTGATCACTTTGGAATCGCAGATGATGATCCACGCGTGAATCCTTACGGTGGTGCTATCGCAGTTGGTCACCCATTAGCTTCTTCGGGAATTCGCTTGATGCTCAATCTTGCGCGGACCTTTGAGGAAAAGCCAGAGGTTCGTTACGGCATTACAACCATGTGTATTGGTCTTGGCATGGGCGGAACAGTTATCTGGGAGAACCCACACTTTGGAAAGAAGGCATAATCGATGACAACAATCGTTCTTCCAGAAGGTGCTCCAGAAGAAGTTGTAACGAACGCACTGGTTCGCGATGTTGATCTATCAGCATTTGGAGCAACCGGAACTCTTGCTCTGATTACACTCGATAACGGACACGATCACACGCGTCCGAACACCTTCGGACCGCAATCTCTGATGGCACTCGATGCAGCAATTACTGAAGCAATATCCCGTAAGCCGGCTGCTATTGCCATCACAGGTAAACCATTTATCTTCGCCGCAGGTGCTGATCTTTCAGCACTTTCTTTCCTGAATGATCGTTCTCAGGCAGTTGCTATCGGCAAACTCGGTCACGATGTTTTTCGCCGCCTAGATGAATGTGGAATTTCAACATTTGCTTTTATCAACGGACTAGCACTTGGTGGAGGCCTCGAAGTTGGATTGCATTGCAAATATCGCACACTTTCAGCAACAGCCTTTACAGGTCTACCTGAAGTTTTCTTAGGACTTGTTCCAGGATGGGGTGGAGCCACAATCCTTCCCCAACTCATTGGCCCAGAAAAAGCCGTACAGGTAATTATTGCAAATGCGCTCAACAACAACACGATGATGAAAGCAAAGGATGCCCTAGCACTTGGTGTTGTCGATAGAGTCTTTGTTCCAGCAGATTTTCTCGAGAAATCGATCGCTTTTGCAGCACACATTCTCAACGGTTCAGAGAAAATTGAGCGCACCGATTACAGCCATGATCCAGCTTGGGATGCCGCCCTTGCCACAGGTCGTGCAATTGCACTGAAAAAATTCGGAGGCGCAGAAATCGCAAGCCCGATGAAAGCTCTTGAATTAATGGCTGCAGCGCGCACATCTTCACGTGGAGCAGGTTTTGATGCAGAAGATCAGACTCTTGCAGATCTGACCATGTCAGATCCACTTCGCGCATCACTGTATGCATTTAATCTCATTCAGAAAAAGCGTAAGAAAGTTGAAGGTGCCCCTAAGGCCGCCCTGGCACGCAAGGTAGGTAAGGTTGGCGTCGTTGGTGCAGGACTCATGGCATCACAACTTGCGCTCTTGCTGGTTCGAAATTTGAAATGCCCTGTTGTGATGACAGATATCGATCAAGAGCGCGCTGACAAGGGCGTTGCCTGGGTCAAGAACGAGTTAGCAAAGTTGGTTGAGAAGAAGCGAATGAGCGCTGAATCAGCCGACCGCCTCTCACTTCTTATCTCAGGATCTTCTGATCAGAACATCTTCGCTGGTTGTGACTTTGTCATTGAAGCCATCTTCGAAGAACTCTCATTGAAGCAAGATCTCTTTAAGAAGTTAGAGCAAATCGTCTCCCCCGAATGCATCCTCGCAACCAATACTTCTTCCCTATCGGTGGAGAGGATGGGTAAGGGACTTGTTCATCCAGAGCGAGTTGTCGGATTCCATTTCTTTAATCCTGTTGCTGTAATGCCTCTTCTTGAAATCGCTCGTACCTCAAAGACCGATGATGCAACGACTGCGACAGCTGTCAATATTGGTAAAGAACTTAAGAAGACGATGATCATCTGTAAGGATGCTCCTGGCTTTGTCGTTAACCGTCTGCTTACCCGCTTCATGGGTGAGATCACAGATGCCGTCGACGAGGGAACATCTCCAGAGGTAGCCGATAACGCGATGCGTTCTATCGGATTCCCAATGTCACCATTTGAACTATTTGGGCTAGTTGGGCCAGGTGTAGGCCTTCATGTTGCTCAGACTCTCCACGAAAACCTAGGACCTCGTTACCGCATCTCTCCAACAATGGAGGCGATGGTCAGAGAAGGTGTGAAGAGTTTCTACATCAAGGCAGAGGATGGCAGCATCATTGCAAACCCAGCAGCCCTTGCTCTTATCCATAAGGGCGATAGTCCATCTACCGCAGAACAGGTACGACTTCGTGCACTCAAGGCTTTGGCAGAGGAAGCACGCATGATGCTAGATGAAGGCGTTGTCTCAACTCCCGCAGAGATCGATCTCTGTATGTTGATGGGAGCTGGATGGCCAATGCACCTTGGCGGAATCTTGCCGTTCTTAGATCGCGAAGGAATTAGCGAGTCTGTCTGCGGTTCTCGTTTTCATCCTGCGGGAGTGGCATCTCTGCCTTCAAAGTAGAGCTAGACCACTCAACAATTTCACGAGCAATATTCTGCGCGGTAA
>JBJTKU010000084.1:0-9240 GCA_046096605.1 Candidatus Planktophila sp.
CCTATAACAGTTCAGATTTACCTCAAAGGCAAGTGGCAAGACACTCGATTTATCAGCAAGACTGCAAAAGTTGGCACCTGGCGAATTGTTTCAGTTGCAACTGCACTCAATGCCACGGTCAGGTATCGCGCTAAGGCAAAGGTTTCCGGCAAGGTCATCTATTCACCCACCAGAGAAATTGTAATTAAACCTATTCCACAAATGGCAGATGGTGCAGCACTTCGGATTGATTCACTTGGTCCAGGAGGACGAATTCACGGCACCGATGTGAGCAGATGGCAACACCCCAATGATGCGCCGATCGATTTTGTCAAGAAATATAAAGCTGGGATTCGCTTTGTCATGATTAAAGCCTCTGATTCGCGAGACGATGCAGATGCTCTTGCTCTCAAATATGTGATTATGGATCGTAGCGCCGCCCAGGCTGCTGGGATCTATACAGGTTTTTACCACTATGCGGTCATGCCTGATTCAAAAGATCCGGAGGTCGTAAAGACAGATGCCGCAACGCAGGCGCAGAAGGTTTTGTGGAGGCTGGCAGCACTTGGCGGTTATAACGAGATGGATCTTCCATATGCCTTAGATTTGGAAAACAACTGTGTTCAAATTACAAAGTCAGGCTGTGTCAAATATGCGACAAAGCAATCGATCACGTTATGGGCAAAGACATTCTTAAAGATAATTAAGGATAAGACGGGCCGTACTCCCATTCTCTATTCCTATCCGGCTTTTCTAGAAAATGCTGTGAATCGAGATGATGAACTCGCGACTTATCCGCTCTGGCTTGCACAGTATGCAATCGATCCAGCAGATCCCTTAGCTCAACCCGGACTCAAACCAGGTGGTTGCTATGTGCATTCGTGGACTGCTGCAAATTGTTCATCTCAGTGGCTCATCTGGCAGTACTCATCATGTGGAATCGCGCCAAAGTATGGCGTGCCAGGTAACCGCTTAGATCTCAATGTTTTTCGCGGTAACCAAGAAGAATTTCTCGCTCTGGCAACAGGTACATGGAAGCCAACTGAAAGTGACTTTATGCCTAAGAATGAGACAAGCACCATCGTTATAAAGTCAGTCAATGCCACATCAACTGATAAGAATTCCACGGTGAAGATAGAAGTTTTTCGGCCAAGTGGATTGCCCGTTGTAACTGGAACCGTTCGTTTTTATCCCGACCCCACCAATCGTCCTGAGAATATGCTAGTTCAGACTGTAGTTCGCTCTACAAGCGGAGCCTGGACATTGACCATTAAAGGGATGCCAGCTGGAACATGGCCAGGAGAGATTGGTTTTGTAGATGCCACTGGGACCCATGCACAAGTGCGTACGCCGATCGAATTCACGATTACACAGGGTCCAACACCTTCACCAACGCCGGTTCCGACAGCCAAACCAGTAGCGCCGAAGCCTGCAACGGATGGATGCGCCAAGCAGATTAAGAATTGAGACGGGAATATCCGTCTCATCAACGAATAAGAGCTACTGCGATCTGTAGAGTTATCTCATTATGACCCAGACGACAAAGCTCGATGCTGGAGTAGTCCGCAGCGATCTACCGATGGCCGATGGTCGCACTATTCGTTATTACGATAGTCAAGAACGCATTCGTAACGCCATCGATCTGCGCCCTGTAGAAGATCAACCAGGCATCGGAGAACTGCGTCTTGATCCACTCGTTAATGAATGGGTCGTTATGGCAGCCCATCGCCAAGGTCGAGTATTCCTACCACCTAAAGAGTTATGTCCTCTCTGCCCTACTCGCGAAGATTTACTGAGCGAAATTCCAGATAGCAATTATGAAGTCGTTGTCTTTGATAACCGCTCTCCTTCACTTCGTGCACCAGACGGTGATTGGGCGCTGCCAGATGTTGTTGGAACAGATACAGATCCCGGAACAGCCGCGGGTAAGTGTGAAGTAGTCTGCTTTACTGACAATCATGGCGGATCTTTCGGTGAACTATCAGAGCGACAGGTACGCACCCTTATGGAAGCCTGGCGAGATCGCGTGCGAGAGTTATCTACATTTAATTACATTCGCCACATAGCACCCTTTGAAAACCGTGGTGAAGAAGTCGGTGTGACCCTATTCCACCCTCATGGGCAGATTTATGCGTACTCATACCTTCCACCTCGAGTGATAAAGATGCTCGACGTTGCAAAGGCTCATCATAAAACAACTGGCAAAGTGCTCTTTGATGATGTCCTCGCCCGCGAATTACGCGATGGTGATCGCATCATTGCTAAAAATGAGCACTGGGTTGCCTTCGTTCCATACGCTGCTCGCTACCCATTTGAGATTCATGTGGCACCACTTTCACCCGTTCCAGATTTAGCAGCGCTATCTTCTGAACAAGCAGATGCCTTCCCATCAATTTCCATCGAAGTAATGCGCCGCCTTGATGGCGTCTTCGGAATATCAATGGCATATATCGCAACTTGGCATCAAGCTCCTGTGCGTGAAGGTCGAGATCTCTTACGTCTGCATTGGCAAATTACGAGCGTGCGCAGGGCACCAGGAAAATTAAAGTACTTGGCAGGAAGTGAATCAGCGATGGGGGCATTCATTATGGATCTCAAGCCTGAGCAATCTGCTGGTCAATTGCGTGATGTAGTTCTCTAAATGTCTGAATGGTTACAACCAGAGGTTATCGCCTCTGCGCCAGGGCGAGTAAATATCATTGGTGAACATATTGATTTCAGCGAAGGTTTTGTCCTTCCCTTTGCAATTGCAGATCGCACCGTTGTAAAACTACGTCGTCGCAGCGATTCGGTAATTCGTCTTCGCTCCCTCCAGCAGCCAAATGACCTAATTACCACTCACTTTTCTTCACTCAACTCTCGAGGTTCGGGAGACTGGGAACGCTACGTTTTAGGTGTTATCTGGTCATTGCACATTGAGAGTGGTGTAGATATTGAGGTTGATGGACAAGTTCCACTTGGCGCAGGATTGTCCTCGTCGGCAGCTCTAGAATGCGCGGTAGCAACTGGACTCAACCACCTCTTTGCTTTGGGTTTAAGTAAGAAAGAATTAGCCCTTCTTACACAAAGAGCTGAGAATGAGTATGTTGGAATGCCTTGCGGCATCATGGATCAATCCGTTTCTCTGATGGCAGAGGCAGGTTCTGCGCTACTGCTTGATTGTCGCGATCTTTCAACAAAGCTTGTTCCATTTGATCTTGCCAAATCTCAGTTAGAGTTACTAGTGATTGATACACAGGTACACCATGCTCTCGTAGATGGCGGATATGCAGAGCGTCGCAGTGATTGCGAAAGTGCGGTATCAAAGCTGGGAATACCTTCGCTTCGCGAGCTAAGTATTACAGAGTTAAATGATCAGAAGGATCTACTCACTGAGAAGGAATATCTTCGAGCTCGCCATGCAGTAAATGAAATTGCGCGAGTGCGTAGCGCTGTCGAGAAGTTGCAGGAAGGAGATTTCTTAGCTCTTGGTGCACTCATTACCGCCTCTCATATTTCTTTGCGTGATGACTACGACGTCTCTTGCCCTGAACTCAATTGCGCAGTTGATACTGCACTTAGCCAGGGAGCACTTGGTGCTCGCATGATTGGTGGTGGTTTTGGCGGAAGTGCAATTGCTCTGGTCTCTCAGGCTCTCAGTAAAAACATTCAGCAAGAAATCTCTGAGGCATTTGCTGCTGCCGGATTTAGAGCACCGCGATTCTTTACATCTCTTCCCAGCGATGGCGCTCGAATCGAGTCAATAAACTAGATTTCGCCTCTGCTCAGACCTTCTAAAACGTCCTGCGCACGCTCTTTTAATTCGGGAAGATCAGAAAGACGCTTTAAGCCAAATATTTGTTGACTCATTCGATGATTCTTTACAAATTGATCTCGATGGCGATCAAGAAAATCCCAGTACAGCGTTGTAAATGGACAGGCGCTCTCTCCCACACGAAGCTTTGGATTGTAGGTACAGCTCTTACAGTAGGTACTCATGCGGGATATGTAGGCTCCCCCTGCTGCGTATGGTTTTGTCATCATCGTGCCACCATCTGCATGCAGCCCCATTCCAATGACATTTGGAACCATAACCCATTCACTTGCATCAACAAATTGCTCGCGCATCCAGTCGAGGAATTCCTGTGGATTGCTTCCTGTAATCAGAGCCAAATTGCTCAAGACCATCAGGCGAGGAATGTGATGGACCCAGGCACGCTCTTTGATATCTCCCACAATTGATTTCACACAATTCATCGAAGTCTTGGATGGATCTTGCAAGACAGGCAGTAAGGGTCTAGTCGCAGCAAGCTGATTATTTTGACGGTAACCATCGCCTAAGAACCAGTACATGCCATTTACATATTCTCGCCATCCGATGATTTGTCGAATAAAACCTTCGCATGATGCGATAGGGATTCCACCATTACGAAATGCCGAAACGGCTGCTTGTACAACTTCACTGGGATGAAGAAGTCCATTGTTGAGGTACGGGCTTAAAAGCGAATGATGCAGAGCCCAGTTATCTGATGGCATTGCATCTTCGTAAGGGCCAAACTCTGCGAAGTGGTTTTCAATAAAATTTTTCAGTGCAACAAGAGCGCCTTCGCGCGACGTTGCCCACCGATGTCCAGCTTTGATGCCAAGTTCTGCGGCGACTTCTTGATCAATCTCATCTGGCGGAAAATCGAGATACTCAGGCCACGTGTAATTCTTAGGCGGTGGCAGACGATTTTCTTTATCGAAATTCCACTCTCCACCGATAGGTTTGCCATCTTCTACCAATATGTTTAAACGGATTCGCTGTGCACGATAGAAATTCTCCATCACAAATGTTTTCTGGCTCTTTGCCCATTGTTGGAAGAGCTCACGCGGCGTTAAGAAGAAATCATTGGCCAAGAAAGAGACTCCGAATTCACGTAATGCCAAGGTTTGTTTAAATGAAGATGGTTGCGCCGAATACACAGGTAATTGACCATGCTTACTTAGAATAATTTTTAATCCATCAATCGTGGTTGGCGCTTTAATATATTCAACGGTAAAGCCTTCACTGCGAAGGGCCTGCGCAAAGTGTCGCGCGCTAGAGATCAGAAAGTGAAGACGTAATGGGTGCCAAGGTCGACCCGAGGTCATGCGAGCACTTTCGACCAATGCGATCAGATCATGTGCCGGATCGGCTTCTTTAAGGCATCCGAAATTTCTATGTAGGTGATCGAAGGGAATGTAGAGAATTCGCTTCAACGCAGATGAATCCTAGGAATTAACGGGATCGATAGAAATGACAGCAACGCCACCGATCGATGAGAGAACCTCAACAAGGTCGGTCGGATCTGTCCCTGGTACCGCAACTAAAATATCGTCATATCCGATACCGTCATGGGCTTCAAGCACACTCAATGATCGAATGTCACAACCTGCAGCTCCGATTGCCGAGGCAATTGTGCCGAGTGATCCTGGACGATCAGGAAGTGAGATCTTAAGTTGGAATAGCGCCATGGCACCACTCTACATGTCTACATGGATGGGGCGGTACCCAGAGTTACCTTAAAGCTCTTGCTGCCACCACTATTGGGAAGATCAACAGTAACGGTCACAGTTGTGCCAGGAGCATATGAACGAATTTTTACAATAGCTGCAACTTGGTCGGCAATCTTTACTCCGTCAATAGATCTGATCACAGAACCTGCAGGAATGCCTGCCTTTTCAGCACCTTCGCCAGAGCTTAGCCTCTGAATGCGTGCGCCAATGCCGGTGTAAGTCGGATCAAAGAAGACACCTAGTACTGGACGTGTTGATTTTCCTGTAGCAATGATTTCGTCAATGACTCGTTTTGCTTCATTGATAGGAATTGAAAAACCTAGTCCAATTGAACCGCTTGTTCCACCTGATGAAAGCGTGGCGATTGCAGAGTTAACGCCGATAATTCTTCCTTGTGCATCAACGAGTGCACCACCCGAGTTTCCTGGATTAATCGCAGCATCGGTCTGAATGGCATTTACATAAGACTCGCTACCTACGGTTCCGGCAGTAACAGGGCGATTAAGAGCTGAGACGATTCCACTTGTCACGGTGCTTGCAAGTCCTAAGGGTGAACCGATTGCAAGTACAGGATCTCCTACACTTACTTTGGATGAATCACCGACTGCGATAGTTGGCAGATTGCCGGTCCTGATTGCAAGAACGGCCAAGTCATACATGGGGTCGCGTCCTACGATGGTCGCTGCGACCTGATCTCCGTTAGTAAATTCAACGCTAATAGTGCCGGTTGTAACGGCAGATTCGATCACGTGATTATTTGTGATGATGTAGCTAGTACTGGAGTTGCTCTTGTAGATCGAGCCCGAACCTGTGCCGCTACCTGCTGTCGATGTCACCGAGATTGAAACAACTGTCGGAGTTACTAGAGCAGAGATCGCTTTAGCGTTAAGTCCGGCGCTCCCAATCTCTACAAGTGTGCGGTTTGACGAGCATGTTCCGGTACTTGTGAGGTAGAGAGCCCCAGTGCGCTTATCGGCACAAGCAGAGATTACAGAGGAAGACGAAGTGGTCGCAGCCGTTGCTACGCCACCAGCAATAATTGCTCCGGCTAGAAATGCGCCGATGACTTTGACCGGACCTTTACCCTGCATTGTTTTCATACTCACCATCTTCTACTTCGATGCTGAATTTACTCTGTGACTTTGCTTAATGCATTTTATGGAAGTTGCTCCCTCACTTGGATTCGAACCAAGAACCTGCCGATTAACAGTCGGCTGCTCTGCCGTTGAGCTATGAGGGAATAGTGCAGAGCGCAGACTCTACCGCACCTATGCAGGTGGGGAAAAATCGAAGGCCTTACAGTGAGCCTATAGCCAATTCGTGTAGACCTCGACGGGTGGTTTCTAGGGCTACGAGTGAGGCGAAGGCTGCGTTGTACTCGTCGGGATTTTCGACAGGATTCAGGCGCTGCAGATTTGATTTCAAATCAGCAATTGCGCGACTGATTCCTACTTCGCGAAGTCGAGCAACAATACTGTCGATGTATCTGGCAGATACTTCACCATCCGAACGAATCGGTTCAACTGAAAGTTCTGTAAATAGAGTCTTCATTCGCTCATCGGTTAAATCTTCTATCCGCAACGTCTTAGTTTCATGAGCATCGATCACACGTTTCATCTCAATATAGGCAGGGTGTGTAAAGGCAGCCGGTTCGATATCTGACCAGGCTGTTACAAGATCGGGCATCTGCAATCGTGCCTTCAGCACTTCGCGTTCGAGTAGGAGTCGAGGTTCTTGTGGATGTGGACGCCATGATTGATCACCAGAATCTGATTCAAATTCTTGAGTAGCCGATGATCCTTTACGTGCACCTTGAGCTACAGCTGCCGTAACAATCTCGACCTCAACACCAAGCCATCCGGCAAGCAAACGTGAATATTCAGGGCGTAGAGATTTATCGCGAATTTGTGCAACCAGAGGTGCAGTTGCATTAAGGGCGTTAATGCGTCCTTCGGCTGTTGCTAGATTGTGAAGCTTAAGTTCGGTACGAATTGCAAATTCGAAGAGGGGAACACGTTTTGCGATGAGATCACGTAACGCTAAATCACCCTTCATTTGGCGCAAATCACAAGGATCTAATCCATCAGGTTCGACGGCAACAAAGGTTTGAGTCACAAATTTCTGATCTTCACTAAAAGCTCGCATTGCAGCTTTCTGTCCCGCCGCATCACCATCAAAGGTAAAGATAACTTCGCCTCTAAATGCATCATCGTCCATGAGCAATCTGCGAATAATTCGAATGTGGTCTGCTCCGAAGGCAGTTCCGCATGTTGCTACAGCTGTTGTTATTCCCGCAAGGTGGGCTGCCATCACATCGGTATATCCCTCAACAATGACTACTTGACGCTTCTTTGCAATCTCTTTCTTTGCCATATCAAGGCCATAGAGAACTTGGCTCTTCTTATATATCGGAGTCTCTGATGTATTCAGGTACTTAGGGCCTTGATCTTCCTCATCGCTTGCCAACTTACGAGCCCCAAATCCAACGACATCACCTGAGATATCGCGAATCGGCCAGGTTAAACGATTTCTAAATTTATCAATTGGTCCGCGCTCTCCCATTTTGGACAAGCCAGCCAATTCAAGCTCTTCGATGGAAAAACCAGCTGCACGTAAATGTTTGGTGAGCGCGTCCCAAGAATCAGGGGCATATCCGACACCGAATGTCTGGCAGGCCGTCTTATCAAATCCACGTTTGGTGAGAAGATCTCGACCGAGTGCAGCATCTGGAGATGTGTTCAATTGTTCCTGAAAGAAAGTTGCAGCCATTGCATTTGCAGCTACCAAGCGAGAACGATTTATTGATGGAGCAGAAGAAGTGCTTGCGCTCTCTTCATAGCGAAGTGTGTAGCCAATGCGATCTGCAAGGCGCTCAATGGTTTCGGTAAATGTTAGGTGATCAATTTTCATTAAAAATGCGATGACATCTCCACCGGTCTGACAGCCAAAGCAGTGAAAATAACCCTTGCTTGGAGTCACATGAAACGATGGTGATTTTTCATCATGAAATGGGCAGAGCCCTTTTTTCTGACCTCCGCCAGCAGATTTGAGTTGTACGTATTCACCAACGACTTCATCGATGGGTGAATGGTCGCGGATGTGTTGCACATCCTCATCTTTTATGCGACCGGCCATATCCCCACTCTATCCAATCAAGCGAGCGTGGAGGGCATAGGCTCCAGGATCGGTCAAACTTGCAATCTGATCGATCACAACACGCATCCGCGCAGAATCACTATCGGCCAATGCCCAATCATCGAGAAAGATTGGATCTAAAGCAGCTGGGGCTTTGGCATAGAGCATCTCAACAAGTTCTGCGATCAACTTTTGCTGCCCGGCATATCGCTCTTGTGAAGCATCGGCGCTTATTAAATAGTGACCGGCTATGGCTTTTAGAAAATCGACTTCGATGCGCTGTTCGCGAGGAATTTCTAAGTTTGCCTCATAACGCATCAATGAACCAGCGCCATACACTTCACGAGTATGCATCTCAGCTGCAAGGACAAAGCGTCCAATCAACTGGGACGTGGAATCTTTTAAGCGAGCAAGAGATCGATGTGAGCGATCATAACTACGTGGCCAACAAGATAATGATTCAAGTCTAGTAAGTGCTGCTGCAACCTCATCTTTGGTTGCATCACTCTTATAGCTGGTGATCATTTCTATATATAGGGTGTCAAAATCTCTCTCGAAATCTGCAACTTTTACGGTTCCGATAAAGATCGCATCCTCGAGATCGTGCAC
>JBJTKU010000085.1:0-2953 GCA_046096605.1 Candidatus Planktophila sp.
CGTAATCGTTGAGCTCTGAACCAAATCTCTCTTCCACCATATCCAACAACTTCATCGCAAATGCCTTCTTGCCGCGCATATTCATTGCATAGGCGGCAAATGTGTAATCATCGAGACTAAATTCCCTATCTGCCAACTCAAAGGCTGCATCTGGATCGGCCTCAAATCTAAGCTGCAATAGCCACGAAATATCGCCTTGGTTTGCTGGAAAATCACGGTTGACTTCGGCGTAGTGATCTTGGTTATTTCCAAATCGCGCCAACACTGACGCATCTCCGGTGCCAGAGATAATCCCCCGTAATTCTTCCGTCATTGCCGGTGCATTAGCCAGAACTTCGGCTACAGCATCTGCATACCCTGCACCAAAGGCACCCACTGCCATCGGGGCGATATCACCAGTACTTGTATAACCAATAAAGGCAATGACTTGATAATCCCCTGGATGAACATCAACACCTGTACTGAAATCATTGCTATCAACGGCCGCGAAAGCATCTGCGATAAATATCCGCGCCGAACCATCACCGGTATCACTGACAGTTACCGTACCAACATGCACAGGAACCATCTTCTGCGATTGGAATCTAAATCCGCGATCTGTATTAATTGATGGATAGACCGATCCATCAAAGAAGGTAAAGATTCCATCGGCCAAACGCATATCCTGCGAGCGCTGATCGCGAACCATCGACCAGACTAAGTAATCTCCATCAGCGTTAGCTGACATCACCTTCACGTAATTACTTGGCCCCTTGCCACAGCTCTTACACACCATCGCGTCATCGCATTTGTCACACTGTGGCGGAATCCGACTTCCCACATAGACAGCAGCCACCTCAACGTTTATCCACGAATTTGCCTCAACCAACCCATCGGAAAAGATCGATAGCGATGGCATATCCACTGCCCCTGCGCTAAACCACCCCGGAACATTTTCTGGAATCTCCGGCGCATTCATCGCAGCCATCAAGGAATCTTCTTTTTTCTGCTTCTTGCGGTTATCAAAAAAGGCCATGACCAATTCTGACCCGACCCACACTTCTATGTCACGGGTGACCAGTCGAATTCTTCCCCCTGACCAAATCCCATCTCATGGCCTAACCTCTACACATGAACTCTCGCACCGCCATAGCAGCCATTGGCATCACAATCGTCTTGGCCTATGCCATCGGATCAGGGCTCTGGGTCAACACTGGCGATAATTGGTATGCCAACCTCAATAAACCTTCTTGGCAACCGCCTGGCTTTGTCTTTGGAATTATCTGGCCCTATAACTTCATCGTCCTTGGAATAGCTGCCACCGTCATCGGCCAACGCGCATCCACACCCGCAGCCTTTACCTACATCGCCTTTTTCGCACTCTCAGTTATAGCCGCCCTTACCTGGGCCTACCTCTTTTACCGCCCCCACAACCTCACCGGTGCATCGATTGCCCTAACCCTCACCGCCCTCTTAACCATTCCCATGACATACATACTTTTTACAACTTCCATACCAATGGCGATAGCAATGATGCCGTATCAGGTGTGGGTAGCAATCGCTGCGGCGTTGAGTTGGAGTATTCGAGGGTTGAATTAACCCAAGTTTCCCTTCACTGCCATCCAAGTTACAAGTTTGACTTGATTTTCAGAAACGATCTCAAGCGGTGTAGGAGGTTCGGGTTTTTGAATTCCTGCAGCTTCAATTTCTTCCTTTACCGCAAGAATCCGTTCTTTGTCGCTCCCCACTAGTGATAGCGCTGTGCGAACGGCTCGCTCTACCTTCTTGGAAGGAACAGCATTCAACTTGCCGATCAGTTCTCTACGATCCTCTGCACTTAAGAATTCACCAGATTGGAATACGAGAGCCGATGCATCTCTGAAAGATTTTGGCGAATCTGGTTTCAGATTAATTGGATCTGTTAAGAAAGACCAGTCCGTAAAGACGCTTCCTCGTGCGACAGACCAAGCATCAAATGCATGATCATAAACCTCGGGCGTCATCCATCGAGGCGTTGATTGCGAGACTGGATCAGCTGCTACTAGCGAAGCCAACATGTCGTCATTAACAATTGGCTTACCGTCTTCAACATAGACATCCCAATTTTCATCCACGGGAACAAATCGGAACCAAGGTTTTTCGTGAGCTCCAATTTTCACGCAAAACACATATCCGTTAGTTCTAATCCGAGGATTTTCAAAACCGCTACCTGAACCATAAGGAAGATTTTCAACATCATGTCGAGTAAAAGGATCCTTCATTTCAAGTGAAAGACGCCTTCTGTACTCTTCACCTGAAAGTGCTGCGCTACTTCCACGAGATTCAAGCAACTCGGGATTCTCGTTATAAAGCTGATCAATTTGCTCTTTGGTGTCAGCAAAAATTACTTGTTTGCCCGGCTCTCTTCCAGGAAGTACAACGCCAGCACCAACTGCAGCTTCCGCTTGGGCAAGTTTTCTCTCCAAAGTCTCCTCAAGGCGAAGAAGTTCATCTAAGTGAGCGCTAGGGAAGAAGAGCCCCATTTGCACGGTGTCGTGCTTACTACCGATGCGGTCAACACGGCCATGTCGCTGCACAATGCGCATGGGGTTCCATGGAAGGTCGTAATTGATAATTCGCCCTGCTTGTTGAAGGTTGACGCCTTCCGACAAAACGTCAGTCGTAAACAAAATATCAAAGCTGTCGGGACTCTTAGGTGTTCCATCAATCTTTAGCGAACCCGCCGTCTCTGGAGCAAACTCAGAAATCATTCTTGTGCGCTTATCTTGATCAACGCCGCCTGAAGTGCCATGCATCTTTGTCGTTAGACCAACGCCCATAACTGGTTCAGCCAAGCGACCCTTGTAATCTGCAAGCGGATTCTTCCCTGCCTTTTCAATTGCAGAAGATACTTTTGCGTGGATATCAACGATTGTGTCAGCAAATGAAGAGAAAACTATTACTTTTCTTCGATCACCTGAAGGCACTCCTCTTG
>JBJTKU010000086.1:0-40462 GCA_046096605.1 Candidatus Planktophila sp.
GCGCTTTGGCAGTTTGCTTTACATCATCCTCGGTATAACGATTTACGCCGAGGATAAATAGCTCCATTAATTCTCTAGAGAGATTCTCGTTTGGAGCCATCGATGTGTTCTTCTGACCATCAAGCCAATAGATAAGCGCACCATCGAGAACCATCGCTTTGGCCATTTCACGGAAATTTCCCAGAGCACTTTTCCGCAAGGTATCAACATGATGAAACATGACTATTGGCTCATCAACTTTTGCATATGAAGTAGCCCAATGTCCATGCCAAAACCATGTCATTCGCTCTGTGATTGGATTTTCCTGAGTGACCACTTCATCTAGCCACCAAAGTGTCATAGTTCTTAATTGAAAACGTTTCTGCTCAACGTAATCGACAATTTCGGGAGTATTTGGACGAGGTTGGTTGCCAAGATCTTTAAGACCAAGAGTTTGGACGAGATCACCAGAGTTCGACACGGGTGGCGTCAGCAAGAATTGAGCTGTCCGAGAAAATCCCAACGAGAGTAGCTCTTCGAATTCACCCGGCTTTGGACCAAACCCAATCCGATGACTCAGTCGAGCGAGGTTGCGCCGCTCCTCAATACTGACCGGCGCCATGGCAGGACGGTAGAGGTAGCCACCTGCCGCTGTCCCTTTTCCAGCCTGTGAGGTTGCCTGATTTGAGGGAGGGATAACGCTGATTTGAGGGCGGGAATACTCCGGCCTAGGCTTGGCGTTAGCACTCGCCGGGCGAGAGTGATAAGTCGCCCGAACCACCTCTACGAACAGGGAGCGAAGAAAAACTATGGCAAAGATGATTGCCTTTAATGAAGAAGCACGCCGCGGTCTAGAGCGCGGGATGAATACCTTGGCAGATGCCGTAAAGGTAACCCTCGGGCCACGTGGACGAAATGTTGTCTTAGAGAAGAAGTGGGGCGCACCCACAATCACAAACGATGGAGTATCGATTGCAAAAGAGATCGAACTAGATGATCCATGGGAAAAGATTGGCGCCGAGCTCGTTAAGGAAGTTGCTAAGAAGACCGACGATGTCGCAGGAGATGGAACAACGACTGCAACCGTTCTTGCCCAAGCACTTGTCCGCGAGGGACTTCGCAACGTTGCTGCTGGCTCAAATCCAATGTCACTAAAGCGCGGAATTGAAAAGGCAGTCGAGGCAATCTCAGCCGAACTCTCCGCAATGGCAAAGCCAGTTGAGACTCAAGCACAGATTTCAGCAACCGCATCGATTTCAGCAGCTGATTCAACTATCGGCGAAATGATCGCTGAGGCGATGGAAAAAGTTGGCAAGGAAGGCGTAATCACCGTTGAAGAGAGCAATACATTCGGCCTTGAGCTAGAACTCACCGAAGGTATGCGTTTTGATAAGGGTTACATCTCTCCATACATGGTCACAGATACCGATCGGATGGAAGCTGTACTTGAAGATCCATACATCTTGATTGCTAATTCGAAGATTGCAAATATCAAAGATTTGGTTCCATTACTTGAGAAGGTAATGCAAGGCGGTAAGCCACTCGCAATCATCGCTGAAGATGTTGAGGGTGAGGCTCTTGCAACTCTAGTTGTAAATAAGATTCGCGGAACATTCCGCTCCGTTGCTGTTAAGGCCCCAGGTTTTGGCGATCGCCGTAAAGCGATGCTCCAAGATATGGCGATTTTGACTGGCGGAACTGTTATTTCTGAGGAAGTTGGCTTAAAGCTTGATGCAACTACTTTGGATCTCTTGGGTAGAGCGCGCAAAGTCGTTGTAACCAAGGATGAGACCACCATCGTTGAAGGTTCCGGCGATGATGAGATGATCAAGGGTCGCGTCAACCAGATCCGCGCTGAGATTGAGAAGAGCGATTCTGATTATGACCGCGAGAAGCTCCAAGAGCGTCTAGCTAAGTTGGCTGGTGGCGTCGCCGTCATCAAGGCCGGCGCTGCAACTGAGGTTGAACTCAAAGAGCGCAAGCACAGAATCGAAGATGCGGTTCGTAACGCAAAGGCAGCTGTTGAAGAAGGCATCGTTGCCGGTGGCGGTGTTGCACTTTTGCAGGCAGGAACTGCAGCGTTTAAAAAGCTAAAGCTCGAAGGAGATGAAGCAACTGGTGCAAAGATTGTAGAAGTTTCCATCGAAGCGCCACTCAAGCAGATCGCAGTTAATGCCGGTCTTGAAGGTGGAGTTATCGTAGAGAAAGTTCGTCATCTTGAATCTGGTCACGGACTCAATGCAGCATCTGGAGAATATGTTGACATGATCAAGGCTGGCATTATTGATCCAGCAAAGGTGACACGTTCTGCTCTACAGAATGCTGCATCAATTGCCGCACTCTTTATTACAACAGAGGCTGTCATCACAGATAAGCCAGAGAATAAGCCAGCTGCTCCAATGGGCGGCGACGGCGGCGGAATGGATTTCTAATCTAAATCCCGTATAGGCATTAGACGAACAGGCTCGCGATTAACGTCGCGGGCCTGTTCTGCTTTACCCTTAGCCCATGAACACATCAGCCCAAGAGATCGCACGCAATGCCGCGACCGCCGATGCCGAAAAGCCTTCACAGGTTGGCGCGTTTATCTCAGTTGATGTCGATCGCGAAAATCGCGTCTCCACCTTTCTCTTCGAGGCAGATTTAGCTGGTTATAAAGGATGGCGTTGGTGCGTCACTGTTGCCGAAGTTGAAGATGGTGCAACACCAACTATTTGTGATGTTGTGGTTATCCCAGGACCGGAATCACTTCTGGCACCCGAGTGGATTGAATACCGTGATCGCATTCTGCCTGAAGATATTCAGCCTGGAGTTATTGTTCCAAGTATTCTCGATGACACACGTTTAGCTCCTGGTCTGCACTCATTAATTCAGGATGAAGATTTAGATCCATCGCAGGTATTTGATTTAGGTTTATCTCGTGCACGTGTACTTTCGATTGAAGGTCGTGATCAAGCAAGTAAGCGTTGGTATGCATCTGATCGTGGACCCACTGCTCCGATTGCGCAGAGTGCACCGAAGCCTTGCCAAACATGTGGATTCTTCTTACCTATCGCAGGTTCTTTGCGCGCATCCTTTGGCGTCTGCGCTAATGCAATTGCACCAGATGATGCACGCGTAGTTTCAGTCGATCACGGCTGTGGTGCGCATAGCGAGGCCACGCTTAACTCTTAATCGCCCCCAAATACTGGGTAGCAGGCCACCATTATCCTGCGATAAACTTACGCCCCTTCCCTATAAGCACGACATCAAGGAGTCTCCAATGCCTACAGGCCGCGTTAAATGGTTTAGCCTCGAAAAGGGTTTTGGTTTTATCGCATCCGATGAGGGTGAAGATGTCTACCTGGCAGCAACTGCCCTTCCTGAGGGCGTTGCAACTGTAAAGCCTGGAACAAAGCTTGAGTTTTCAGTGATTGATTCTCGTAAGGGGCCACAGGCAATGTCGGTGCATATTGTTGATGCACCAGTATCTTTGGCTGAAAATTCACGTACTAACAATGATGATCTTGCAGCGATGATTGAAGACACCATCAAGATTTTGGATAAGGTCGGTAACGGACTTCGCCACGGTCGCCATCCATCAGGTCCTGAAGCAGAGCGCCTTGGTCGCGTGCTTCGCGGTATTGCAAGCCAACTCGAAGCTTAAATTCCGCTTCGGCGATCTCTGCGGATCGAATAACGAATACCTGTAACTCCTAAGAGCGCGCCCACTACGCATGTCCAGATGTATTTGGATTCTGCTTCGAGGGTGATGGCAACCATTCCTGCAATCAACCAAGCAATAGTTCCGATTGCTACGAGGATTACAACAGTTTTAATCGGTGAGACTGGTGACATGGGTCTATAGTAATGCGAATGCGAGTGGATGAGAACGGTAATTGGCGCTCTTTCCGCCATCGAAATTACCGAATTCTCTTTCCCGCAAATGCTGTTTCAAATATTGGTTCATGGGGACAGCGCATCGCTCAGGATTGGCTTGTGCTTGAACTAACCAATAACAATGGTTACTACCTCGGCCTTGTCACCGCTATTCAATTTGCTCCATTTCTTCTCTTCACTCTTCATGGAGGGCTACTTGCAGATCGAGTCAACAAACGTATGGCTCTTGTCGTGACAAATACTTTTGGTGGACTATCAGCACTTGCTCTCGGTGTTTTAGTAATCATTGGAAAGGTTGAGTTGTGGCATGTGTTTGTCTGTGCAGCCGTTCTTGGAATTTCTGGTGCAATCGATTCACCGATACGACAATCTTTTACCTCCGAAATTGTCGGTCATTCAGATCTTGCAAATGCAGTCAGCTTAAATTCTGCAAACTTTAATGCTGGGCGTTTAATTGGCCCGGCAATATCAGGTTTTCTTATCGCACATTACGGCACTGGACCTTCATTTATTATCAATGCGGCTAGCTATGTTGCAGTCAATATAGCCTTACTTTCGATGCGCGATTCTGAGTTCTTTTACCGTGAAGCTAAAAAAACTCTTGGCACCATCCGAGAGGGCTTTGCCTACGTCAAAGCTCGCCCAGATCTCTATGTAGTGATGATCGCAGTATTCTTTGCCGCAACATTTGGTCTTAACTTCCAGATTTTTAATGCACTGATGGCGCGTGGTGAATTCAATAAGGGAGCTGCATCCTTCGGATTACTCGGAACTTTCATCGCAGTTGGTTCACTCAGTGGAGCTCTCGTAAGTGCTCGCTTAGAGAAAAAGCGCAATACGATGTTTGTTATTCGAATGGGTACTCTCTTTTCGATGGTAGTGATGGCACTTTCTATTATGCCCACCTACACCGTCTATGCGATCTGGCTTCCGTTGTGCGGATTTACAGCCCTCACCATGTTGATAACAGCAAACTCATTGATGCAGATGCACTCAGATCCTGCAATCCGAGGTCGAATTACCGGGATCTATCTCTTGATCTTTATGGGCGGAACACCTTTTGGTTCACTTGCTATCGGTTATCTTGTAGAAGTAATCGGTGTGCGCGAGAGTGTTGCTGTCTGTGGCGGAATTTCTTTAATTGGAATGATCGCGATCTGGATATATTACAAAGATAAGGTGAAGGTACCGAGCGACATCAGCGTAGAAGGCGTGCTACCTGCCGGATATGACGATCCACGCTAAGAGCACAATCACCGTAACTAGCGAGATGATTCTTCGACTTTTGTAACTCACTCTAAAATCCCTTCAGCCTCGTGGACTTTCTTCTGCGATACATGTGTGGGGATCGCAAGAACAACAATAAATGCGATGGCGATAAGTATTGGCACCATGATGTAAGCGCGAGAAATACCGAATGCATCATCAAGAAGTCCAAGTGCAAATGGAGCAAGAGCGATGGCGATACCTGCAGCCAGTGAGCTTAGGCCAATAGCTTGATCCGGGCGCCCATGGCTGAGATAGATCAGTCGTAGTGATGCCAGCGCAAACTGCGTTGAAAGACCTAAACCAATGAGGAAGAGACCTATGATGCTTACGACGAAAATATGCGAGAACCAGAAGATGGCAAAGCCCACGAATTGAATTCCGATTACGGTGAGAAGTTGCTGATCAAGTTTGAAGTTAAAGAGGATGTGACCCATATACCAGCGACCAAGTGCCATGCCGATTCCGTAAGCGAACATGATTGTTGTCGCTACACCTGCACTTCCTCCGACACGATCTTTAAAGAGTGATGCTGCCCAAAAAGATGTGGCGAATTCGCTACCGATACATGCGATGAAACCGATCCATGAAATCCAGAACTTAAGCGACATCTTTCCGCTCTGTCGCCTTCCTTCTTCAAAAACTACATCTATATAATTCTTATCGCGGATAAAGAGATATATAAAAAGACTTAGCGGAACAATAAGGAATAAACCAAGACGCCACTTATCTGGATAGTTTGTAGCAATAGTCCCGATTATTAGCGTTCCGGCGATAAAACCTACTGATGCAACGGCATTTGCCTGCGAAATTGTGAGCGCTGCCTTATCACCTGCATGGTGGTTGAGCAGTGTTAAACCGTTATTTACGACGGTAGACGTTCCAAAACCTGCAATTAAAATAGAGAGCAGGGTGGTGGGATAAGTTGGGAAAAGAATAAATGCGCTTAGCCCTAAACAGAAGAGTGCTAGACCAAGCCATGAAAGTTTGACTCGACCATAGCGGTGAGCCAGGCGAGAATTAAAGGCTCCGGCAACAATTGCTGCGATACCCATTGCGGTTCCGTGTAGACCAGCTTGGGCACCGGTTGTGCCTTGATCAACACGGAGCAAGCCTTGTGATGGACCAAATCCGCCCAAGAACATATTGATGGCAACGGTCTGAAAGGAAACCTGCCAGAACAAACGATCGCGGACGACGCTACGTGGCATTGTTTAGAGAGCTGCCACAACGTAATCGATGCATGCTGTAAGCGCATCGATATCGCTTGGATCAACTGCTGGGAACATAGCAATGCGGAGCTGGTTCTTGCCTAGCTTGCGGTATGGCTCTGTATCCACAATCCCATTTGCACGCAGTGCTGCGGCAACCTTGGTTGCATCAATTGAATCATCGAAGTTAATTGTTCCCACAACATTTGAACGGTGTGCTGGATCTACAACAAATGGAGTTGTGTATGAAGTCTTCTCAGCCCATCTATAGAGCTTGGATGCAGATTCTGCGCTACGGCCTGCTGCAAACTTCAATCCACCATTGTTATTCATCCATTCGATTTGCTCTGCCAGCAACATCAATGTGAGAAGTGCGGGGGTGTTATATGTCTGATCAAGTCGTGAATTTTCGATTGCGATTCCCAGATCAAAGAACGCTGGAACCCAGCGACCTGATGCTTTGATCTTCTCAGCACGTTCGATTGCAGCAGGGCTCATTAATGAGAGCCACAATCCGCCATCGGAAGCAAAAGATTTCTGAGGTGCAAAGTAATATGCATCAAACTCTTTTGCATCAACGTGTAATCCACCTGCACCACTTGTCGCATCGACAAGAACAAGTCCGCCATTTATTCCTGCTGGGCGCTTGATTGGCATTGCGACCCCGGTACTTGTTTCATTATGCGTGAGTGCGTATACATCGATGCCAGCCTCTGCCACAGCTTCTGGGTGTGTTCCTGGCTCTGATTTAATTACGGTTGGGTCATCAAGGAATGGCGCTTCCTTAGCTGCACTTGCAAACTTTGATGAGAATTCACCGAAAACCAAGTGCTGGGACTTCTTCTCAATCAATCCGAAGGTTGCGATATCCCAAAATGCTGTTGAGCCACCGTTACCCAGTATTACTTCATAACCTTCAGGGAGAGAAAAGAGTGAATCCAACCCTTCGCGCACGCGATGAACAACGTTCTTCACCGGTTTTTGTCGGTGGGATGTTCCAATGATTGCAGCGCCGCTTCCAAGAACTGTTGAAAGTGCCTCTGGGCGAATCTTTGAAGGGCCGCAACCGAAGCGGCCATCTCGTGGTTTGAGGTTCTCTGGGAT
Organism: Candidatus Planktophila sp.; assembly: GCA_046096605.1. Taxonomy (GTDB): domain Bacteria; phylum Actinomycetota; class Actinomycetes; order Nanopelagicales; family Nanopelagicaceae; genus Planktophila. The sequence continues at coordinate 7,440 of JBJTKU010000086.1, forward strand.
TGTAATCTCTACGCTCATGGAGAAAGACTACGGGTAGTACCGGGTCAGTACGAACTCAGAATCAGTGCTCTGCCTCTCAAAACGAAGGCGATCATGCAGGCGCGAGTAACGACCCTGCCAGAACTCGATGGAAAGTGGGAGCACGCGATATCCACCCCAATGCGCCGGACGCGTAACGGTTGAGCCCTCAGGCCATTTGGCACTTGCACCAGCAAAGCGACTCTCTAACTGTTCTCGCGATTCCAAAGGTTGAGATTGCGCACTGGCCCATGCCCCAATCTGACTCGACCATGGTCTAGTTGCAAAGTATTTGTCTGATTGGCTCTCAGAAATTTTTGCAATGGTTCCAGAGATACTTACCTGTCGTTCCATTGCATACCAAGGAAATAAGAGACTTACGCGATCATTAATTTCGATAGCGTGTGCTTTCCGTGATTGGTAATTGGTAAAGAAGGTAAAGCCACCTTCGGAGATATCTTTCAGTAGAACGGTGCGCGAGGTCAGCTCATCATTGCCGCCGAGAGTCGATAAGACCATTGCATTTGCTTCGACGATGTATTCGTTGGCTGCAGCTTCTTGCAACCATTGATGAAAGGCTCGAAAAGGGTCAACTGGAAGTTTCTCCAATCCGGCATCGCCATAGGAACGCCGCATCGCGCGGATGGCATCTCGGGTCAGGCTTTGATCGGGCTTTTCGCTCATGTCTGTATCTAACGTCACTTTCGCTCCCGCGTCATCTCGACGTTGGGATGGTCGCGCGCACCCCTGTTTCGGGTGCAGAATTGGCGCCATAAGCGAATGCGCCGGGACTGGCGCCAGACAGGAGCTCTCACCGTGTCAGATGATTTCAAGCCAGGACTCGAAGGCGTCATTGCATTTGAATCAGAGATTGCTGAACCAGATAAAGAAGGTAGCGCTCTGCGTTATCGCGGTGTAGATATTGAAGACCTCGTAGGTCGCGTCTCATTCGGAAACGTATGGGGACTTCTTGTTGATGATCAATTCAACCCAGGTCTACCAAATGCTGAACCATTCCCACTTCCTGTTCACTCAGGTGATGTTCGCGTTGATGTGCAATCTGCAATCGCAATGCTTGCACCTGCATGGGGCTTTAAGCCAACACTAGATATTTCAGATGAAGAGATTCGCAGCAACCTAGCTCGCGCATCTGTCATGGTTCTTTCATACCTTGCACAAGCTGCTCGTGGAATCGTTGCTGCACCAGTTCCAGAGTCAGAGATCGATAAGGCACACACTGTTGTTGAGCGAATGATGATCCGCTGGCGCGGAGAGCCTGATCCACTTCATGTTCGTGCAATCGATGCATATTTTGTTTCTGCCGCAGAGCACGGAATGAATGCATCAACATTTACCGCTCGCGTTATTGCATCAACTGGTGCAGATGTTGCAGCAGCACTCTCTGGTGCAATCGGTGCGATGTCAGGTCCACTTCATGGTGGTGCACCTTCACGTGTTCTTCACATGATTGAAGAAGTTGAGAAGACAGGTAACGCCGAGGCATATGTTAAAGATTTACTCGATCGCAAAGAGCGCTTGATGGGATTTGGTCACCGCGTCTACCGTGCAGAAGATCCACGCGCTCGCACCTTACGTCGCACTGCTAAGGAACTTAATGCACCACGTTACGAAGTTGCAGAGGCCCTTGAAAAGGCAGCCCTCAAGGAACTTCGCGAACGTCAACCTGATCGCGTTCTTGAAACCAACGTTGAATTTTGGGCTGCAATTATTTTGGATTTTGCAGAAGTTCCAGCACCACTCTTTACATCGATGTTTACAGCTGCGCGCACTGCAGGTTGGTCTGCACACATCCTCGAGCAGAAGCGCACCGGTCGTGTGTTTCGTCCTTCAGCACGCGATGTCGGAAAGGCTCCTCGTAGGCCTGAAGATGTCACCGGCTGGGATGCAACTGTCGAACAGCTTCACAAGTAATCCCTGGTTGCGCGTCCTGGGAGAGACCCATGAAAATGGCTCTGTAAACGACCATTTTTATAACGATTTAATAAATGTGGCTTTCTACCCCTCGTATTTCTCACGCGTCTGTTGCCTTCGCACTTAATTAGAGGTGAGATATGGCTACTCGGAAACCTGTATTTCCAAAAAGAGGCTTCCAGAACTTAAAGGAGAATAATTAAGTGAAGAACAGACTAGTTAAGGGTCTTGCTCTTGCTGCAACAGTGTCATTGGCCGTTGGCCTGACAGTGGTTCCTGCACAAGCCGCAAGTGAAATTCTTATTTGGGCCGATGAAACTCGCGGGCCAAACTTAACAAAAGTTTTTGCAAAGAAAGGTGACTGGGTTCCAGGAAGCACCATCAAGGTTGTATCTTTTTCAAGCTACGATGCATTGAAAGACGCACTTGACAAGGCATCTGGCACAACAGGACCAGATATTTTCGTCGCAGGTAACGACTGGGTTCCAGCACTAGCGAAGAGCGGAAAGCTCGCTCCTATCGTTTTAACTGCTGCGCAAAAAGCACAGTTCACCCCAAGCCAATTCTTTGACCTTTCATACGGTGGAAAACTTTATGGTGTTCCAGTGGATGTGAACAATGTCGGAATGGTTTACAACACAAAGATCGTAAAGACGGCACCAAAGTCATACGGTGACATGGTTAAGTTCTACTTAGACAACAAGAAAAAGCTAGGACTTAAGGCTGGACTTTGCGTTGCCGGTGGAGGAATGTCTTGGGGAGGTCTCTCAGGATTCTCAGCACTTGGCGCAGAGCCATACATCATGAATGCTGATGGAAGCGTTAACTTCACTAAGAGCTTTGATCCAGCAGCATTTGCGAAGAATGTAAAGACATACTTGCTAGATAAGAATGGCAAGAGCAACGGCTTCTACCCAGCAACTGATACTGGTTGCCAGGATAACTATCTAGCCGGCAAGGTTCCATTTGCCATTATTGGTAACTGGCACTGGCGCACATTCGCAGAGGCTGGCTTTGATATGAACATTCAGCCTGTACCAGGCGTAAAGCCAGGAACTTACGGCAAGATGTTTGGATCAGTTAGCGGTGCATTCCTCACTTCCTATGCAGAAGCACACGGAGTGGCTGTACCAGCTAAGTCACTTCTTACGAGCTTCTTTGCATCGACGAAGGGTCAAGTTGCCTATCAAGCAGAAGAAGGTCGTCCACCAGCCGAGAAGGGTGCTCAGAAGAGCCAGCTCGTACTCGGTGGTCAGAAGGCCATGGGAGCTGCAGCAGGTCTCTCCTCTATCCCACAGATTGGTGCGTTCTTAAACACTAACGCTGGCGGGGCAAATTACTGGGATTCCGCTCCAGCTTATTGGACGGCAGTCTTGGTAGATGGAAAGGATCCACTTGCAGAGGCTAAGAAGCTTGCTGCCATTTGGAAGGCCAACGTTGCAGCAGGAAAGGCTGATCTTTAAGAGATCTTTCTTAAAGAACGAAAGTTAGAAGTTATAACTTTCACAGTCTAAGAGTTCAGTAGCGTGGGCGGTATCGAATCCCGCCCACGCTACTAATTTCACATTCTGCAAAATAAAATTATTAGGAAGCGGTAAAAAAGTGAGCAGTATTTTTCGAGGCCGATTTGCCCAAGCCCTCAAAATCATTCTCTTAGCAGGTGTCACGGCAATACTGAGTTTGTTAGCTCAGAGCGCAGTCGCCTCAGGTCAACTCGCGATTGGAATATTTTTTGTTATTGCAATCGTGATCCTCAATTTTACTTATTTCACAAAAATATCAATTCCACTTAAATTTTTTGCTCCAGGAATTCTATTTTTCATCGCTTTCGTAGTAGCGCCAATTCTCTTTACAGTTCTAATGTCCACCTACAATTATCAAACCGGAAACTACATTTCAAAAGATGCTGCGATTGAACAGGTGCTGATTCGCGGAGTTGAACCCGATGCCAATCAAACCACCTTTGATCTAGTATCAGGAAAAGATGCAAACGGAAGTGACGCTATTTTAGTTTCTGATATTGCTAATGGAAAATTTTTTCTCTCCACTCAAAATCAGATTGAATATTTGAATTCAGGCCAAGTGACTATTAATGAATATGGGGTTGCAACAAGTGCTCCAGGATTCACAGCACTCCCTGCTGATGAGTTAGCGACAAATGATGAGTATTCAAAGATTAGATACAAGTATGTAGATGATTACTACATAGTTATCGAGGCTCAAGGAGTGGGTGCAGTCTTTAGGCAAGCTTTGGCCTATGATGCAAAAACTGACACAATGAAGAATCTTCAAACTGGAGAAACTTATATTGATAACAACAGAGGTAACTTTGCTCTAGAGGGGTCTCCGGACGAAATATTGACACCTGGCTGGCGCGCCCCTGTCTGGTTTGAAAACTATGCGAAATTAGTTACCGATGAGCGAGTCCGAACTCCACTGATTAAAGTTTTTATCTGGACAGTTATCTTTGCTTCTTTAACAGTTTTGAGCACTTTCGCTTTTGGTCTCTTGTTGGCTTTAGCTCTCAATCGAAAAATGAGGGGACGACGCATTTACCGATCTGTTTTGATCTTGCCATATGCAATGCCGAGCATCATGAGTATTCTAATTTGGGCAGGAATGTTCGACACTGAATTTGGCGCAATCAACAATATTTTACAAACCGATATTGCATGGTTTTCTAGCGCTAACTTCGCACGAGCAGCGGTTTTGCTTGTAAATCTTTGGTTAGGTTTCCCCTACTTCTATTTAATTTGCTCTGGTTCTTTGCAAGCGATTCCATCCGAACTCCAAGAGGCGGCAGCGATCGACGGCGCGAATCCACGACAAATTTTTAGAAGCATTACCCTCCCATTACTTTTGCAGATTCTGTCACCACTCCTAATCGCATCGTTTGCATTTAACTTTAATAATTTTAATTTAATTTATTTGTTAACCGGTGGTGGTCCAAGAAATACCCTGGATGGTGAAATTGCAGGCGCTACGGATATTTTGATCAGCTACACCTATCAAATTGCATTTGGTACAAATATCTTAGATTTTGGACTTGCTAGTGCTATTTCAGTCTTGATCTTTTTACTTGTTGCGTCAATATCCTTCTATGGCTTACGTAAATCGAAAGTAATGGAGACCTTCGAATGACAAAATGGATGAGAGAGAATCTTTGGCGTCACGCATTTGCAATTTTTATGTGTGTTTTTGCCCTATTCCCATTATATCTTGTTGTGCTTTCCTCCTTCAATCCTAGTGGTAGCCTCAACCTAACTTCATTTGTACCGCGAGAAATATCGTTTGAGAATTACAAAATGCTCTTCTCTTCACCGAAAATTCCATTTTTGTCATGGGTGAAGAACTCATTAATAATCTCTTCAGTAGTTGCGATTAGCTCAGTGGTAATCGGTGCTGCATCAGCCTTCGCTTTTAGCCGTTTGAAATTCAAGGGTAAAAAATTCGGTATTCAAATTTTGCTTCTAGCCCAAATGTTTCCTGCTATTTTGGCACTCTCAGCAGTGTATGTAATCATGGAGCGTGTTTACTCATTCGCGCCAGGTATTGGTCTTGGTACCCAAACTGGTTTGATCCTTGTCTATTTGGGTGGATCAATGGGCGTTAATATTTGGTTACTAAAAGGTTTTGTCGATTCAATCCCTGCTGAATTAGACGAAGCGGCAAAGATCGATGGTGCGAGCCCTGTTCAAACTTATTGGCTGATTTTTATTCCGTTGGCTGCCCCGGTACTGGCCGTTGTTTGCCTCTTAAGTTTTATTGGTACTTTCAATGAATTTATTGTCGCACGGTTATTCCTGGTTGAAATGAGTGGAAGAACAGTTGCAGTCGGTTTGCAGCAGTTTATCGGTGGTCAGTATGCAAGTAACTGGGGTGCTTTTGCCGCAGGATCAATTCTTGCATCAATACCAATCGTCATAATCTTCCTGAGTCTTCAGAAGTACATTGTTAATGGATTAACCGCAGGATCAGTTAAGGGTTAATGTTTAAAAAGTTAATTGCAAGTCTTGCACTCTGTGCACTTGTAATTCCATATACAGCTATAGCTCAAGAGGTAAGCCAACCTAATGTTGGCCTTTCGAAAGATGTTATCTACTTTGTCTTTCCTGATCGTTATCGCAATGGGGATACAAGTAACGATTTAGCTGGAGGCATAACTTCAGATCCAACTTATGGGTATGACCCAACAAGCACAGCGCACTTTCATGGAGGCGATCTCAAAGGGTTGACTGGAAGCTGCCAACCAGGTGATGACGGACTTGCTCGCATCAAATCGTTAGGTTTTACAGCGGTGTGGATGACTCCACTTGTTACTCAAGTTGATGCAACTTCTGGCGGAGCTGGTTATCATGGTTACTGGGGCAAAGATTTTCTCAATGTCGATCCTCACTTGGGAACAAATGAAGATCTGTTGGCCTTGTCTGCTTGTGCCAAGAAACTCGGGCTCAAGCTCATTCTCGATATCGTCACAAATCACACAGGCGATGTTGTTCAATACGCTGATAAAAGAGCCTACATACCAGAGGATCTAAAGAGTGCAAAGAATCCTGCTTGGCTCAATAAACTTGAGAATTACCATAATTCAGGAAGCATCTCGAATTGTTGGGGCGTAGGTCGCTGCGAACAAATCGGTGATTTCTATAGCTTGGATGATTTAGCCACCGAGAAGGAAGAAGTGTATAAAGGTTGGATCGATGTCTACGGTGCATGGATCAAAAAATACGGTTTTACAGGATTTCGTGTGGACACTGCTCGACACGTCGATGATAACTTCTTCAAGAATTGGTCGCCAGGAATCCAAGAGGCGGCCAAAAGTGTAGGAATTAATGACTTCACGATCTATGGTGAAGTTTGGGATGTGAACCCAATGAACTTAGTTTCGTACGTCCGCGAAAAGAAAATCCAAACGGTTTTGGATTTTGCTTTCCAACGTACCGCAACACAATTTGCTTCGGGTTATTCCGATGCAGCAGTTTTAGCAAATCTTTTTGATGTCGATGATCAGTACACAACTGCCCAGTCATCTGCTTCAAATTTGGTCACCTTCTTAGGAAACCACGATATGGGTCGAGTAGGTTTTATCATCCCGCAGACTCAAATAAATGCGAAGTCAGATTTACTCGAGCGCACCAAGTTGGCACATGCATTGATGTACTTCTCACGCGGAATCCCAACTGTTTATTATGGCGATGAAGTTGGAATGACAGGTAGTGGTAACGGTGGGGATCAAAGGGCGAGACAGGATATGTTTGAAACCAAGATCACTGCGTGGAAGAGCGAAGCCCGAATCGGCGGCCAACCAGTAGGGGATGGAAATTCATTTACTAATAGTGCAAGCCACCCTCTTGCCATCTATCTCACCCAATTAGCTCAGATACGCGCTGCGCATCCAGCGCTAGCTAACGGGCAGATGCAACTTCGATCTGCAAAAGGGAGCACTCTCGTTCTCTCCAAGTACGATCCCGTTGAAAAAATTGAGTACTTGGTCGCCTTTAATAACAGCAAACGTCCATCTACTGCCTCGTTTTCGACCTCGTCTAATGGACAGTGGAAGAATATTTTCGGCAGTGCCCAACTCACGACAAAAGGGGCTACCGCATCACTTGAGATTCCAGCTTTCGGCGCTGCGGTCTTTGCTGCAACAACTGCGATGCCGGCGGCAAAGATTACTCCGGGAGTTTTGAAGACTCGCATGGATTTTCTGACAGGAATGCTTGAACTCTCTGCACCGATGAAGAGCACTGGCCTTAACCGCGTCGAATTTTCAGTCAAGGCAGCAGGATCTGCGAAATGGGTCAACGTAGGAACCGATTTTAACGCTCCATATCGCATCTACCTATCACCTACCGATTACAAATATGGAAGCAAAATTTCAGTCAGAGCAACAGCCATGAATATCAAGGGAGATCGCGTTGCCTTCAAGCAAATCGAAGCAGTCAATAAGTAATTCTCTGGTTGAACTTCCACATCATGATGGAAGTGAGATCTATGTCAGCAACAGCGCACCTACACTTGGAGAGAAGATAACTCTTCGAGTTCGAATTCCACGAGCGTACACATTTGCAAAGGCTTTTGTTCGTATCTATGAAGATGGTGAGCCTCGATCATATGAGCTCAAGCTGGACAAGAAAAATTCTGTCGAATCATGGTGGAGAGTCAAAGTAGAGATTGTAAATGTTAAGACAGCTTACCGTTTTGTATTTATCTCGGAAGAAAAATATGATTGGCTCAACGCTCGAGGCTTAAGTGATCACGATGTGCATAGCAATGATGACTTCAAAATAGTTGCCCTACCCGAATATCCGCGCTGGATTCGATCATCTGTCTTCTATCAAATCTTCCCCGACCGTTTTGCCAAATCAGATCTAGTAAGAGAAATTCCAGATTGGGCAGTTCCCCGTGAGTGGGATCAGGCCCCTCGCGGACGAGATAAAACAACAGGTGTAGAGCTCTTTGGCGGTGATTTAAAGGGTGTTGAAGAACATCTCGATCATCTCAATGCTCTCGGAATCAATGGAATCTATTTCACCCCATTCTTCCCAGCTCGATCTAATCACCGTTATGACGCATCTAGTTTTGACCATGTGGATCCACTCTTGGGTGGTAATGACGCTCTCTTCTCCCTTGTAAAGCGTGCCCGCAAGTCCAAGATCGCAATCATGGGTGATCTCACATCTAATCACTGCGGTGCAGGACACCCATGGCTTGCAAAGGCTAAGAGAGATAAGAATTCAAAGGAACGTGGATATTTCTACTGGGATAAATCAGTTAAACATGGGTATGTAGGTTGGTGGGGCCATGCATCTCTGCCGAAGCTCAACTTTAATTCGAAAGCCCTTCGTAAAGAGATGTACGAAGGTAAGAAATCCATTGTCCGAAAGTGGCTCTCTCCACAATTTGGTATGGCCGGATGGCGAATCGATGTAGGAAATATGACTGGGCGTCTTGGAAACGATGATCTTCATGATGAAGTAATGCACGGTATTCGCAAGGCGATGGATGAGACAAATCCGAAAGCTTGGCTGGTTGCAGAAAATGGAGACTTCTTTGCATCGGATTTAGATGGTTTTGGTTGGCACGGTGCCATGAATTATCAAGGTTTTATGCGACCTCTGTGGAACTGGATCAACCAGAATTCAACAATTGGCGGTGGATTCCAGGGACTTCCATTTGCCATGCCGAGAATTACAGGATCTCAAATGGTTGAAAGCATGAAGTCTTTCACCGCATCAATTCCATGGCGTTCACTAGTCTCAAGTATGGTTTTACTTGATTCACATGACACAGCGCGTATGCGCACTGTTGTTGCAGGCGATAGTGATCGTCATTTAAGTGCGATGGCTCTTCTCATGACATATCCAGGTGTGCCTTCCATTTATGCAGGCGATGAAATCGGTCTAGAAGGCGCATGGGGAGAAGATGGTCGCAGGCCGATGCCATGGGGCAAGAAAGAGGCGTGGGATAACGCTTTCTTCACTCAAGTTAGCCAGCTGGTTCGGATGCGCAAGTCCAGTGATGCTCTGGCAAATGGCGGTTTACGTTGGGTTGAAGTCGATGATGATTACATTCTCTTCTTACGCGAATCAAAGCGCCAAAAAGTTTTGGTCTTTATCTCTCGAACGGGTGTCAATAAGAGTATCGACCTTGCACCTCTTGGATTAAGCGTTGGCAGCACACTATTTGGTAGCCAAGCTGCAGGAAGAAATATTACAATCTCATCCAAGACAGCAACGCAAGGAATCTGGATCGTTAAATAGTTAGATTTTTTAACCAGAACGAGATCGGTTCATCGATATACGAAGCCCATGATTTTTCGTTATGGCCAGTTCGTACATGGACTTTTGTAAGAAAATCATTTCCCTCACGATAACCTTTACTGAGCATCAACTGATCTGCCCGCCTTTGATGCGGCCCGTACTGAGCATCATGGCCTTTAGTCCCATGGCTCATATAAATTTTATGCTTACCTGGATCTGGAAGATTTCCAATAAGTGCATCAACAAGCGGATCTCCTCCTAAAATCCAATGCGGAGAGAGCGCAAGAGCCGTATGAAATGTATCTCGATATTGATCTGCAGCATAAAGTGTTGAAAGGCCACCCATACTCGAACCGATCATCGCAGTCTTCTCAGATGTTCTCTCAATCTCTAGGAGATCTGTAATCGCAGGAACAATCGTTGAGAAAATCTCTTCGAGATAGCGATCTCCATAGAGTTCATCAACGGTGACTGGAATGACATCGCTGATAATAACTTTTACGCCACCTCGAAGTACTTTTTCCGGAGCGAGCTCCTTTACTCGCGCCCAAGGGTTAGCCTTGTTGTTTCCATTCCAGATCGCGATGACAGCAGGAGTGGCTATTCCTAGATGAGCGCTGATGCGATTAACAGACTGGCCAATTTCCCACGTTTTTCTGCGGTGGGTGCTGGTCTTTCCATCAAATACATTTTGACCATCATGGGCTATCAGAAGCGTATCTGTTGGGCTTTGTGGAGCCCAATAATCAATAATTCGCTCGCCAATGCCGATTCGGATGACCTCTCCAGGTAATCCTCTGACTTGGAACTGCTTAATCGTCTTCATAGTGCTTAAATCATGCCATGACAACGCCCAAGCGCAGCATTATCTGGTTCCGCCGCGATCTGCGCATCGGCGATCACCCAGCGCTTAATGCTGCTATTGAAAGCAGCGATGAAGTTATCCCATTATTCATTTTAGATAGATCCCAGATCGAAGAAGCCGGCGCAAAGTTACTGGCTTATATGGGGCAATCACTTCGCGCACTAGATCAATCACTCGGCGGCCGGTTGCACATTATTGAAGGTGATCAGGTAGAAGTACTTAACGAATTGATGCAAATGTATGGCGCTACCGAAGTTCACATTTCTGATGAATATGAACGATATGGTGCAGCGCGTGATGCACGTGTTGAGGCTGCTGGTATCAAACTTATTCGCACTGGAAGTCCCTATGCGGTTGCCCCAGGCCGCGTGCGCAAACCAACAGATAGCACTCCGTACCGCGTCTACACACCGTTTTATCGCGCATGGTGTGCACATGGTTGGCGAGCTCCAGCAAAGACTCCGAAAGAGATAAAAGCGCCAATTCCTCCTGATAAATACCGTGCATTTCCAGATTTTCCAATGCCTGAAGGAGTTGAAGTGATTGCTGCAGGAGAAGTTGCAGCCCTTGCCCGCTTTAAAGAATTTTCAAAGAAGGCTCTGAATAGTTATGACGAAGCACGAAACTTTGCAGGAATTGATGGCACTTCAAAGATGAGCACCTATCTCAAGTTTGGCGAAATTCATCCCCGTACTTTGCTTGCCAATCTTGGCGATAGCAAAGCTCATGACACTTTCCGCAAAGAGATTGCCTGGCGAGAGTTTTACGCAGACGTTCTCTACAACAATCCGCACACCGACACTGATTACTACGCACCACAGTTCAAGGCGATGCGTTATGACAAGCCGGGTAAGCAATTTCAGGCTTGGTGTGAGGGTAAGACCGGGTACCCCTTTGTGGATGCGGCTATGCGTCAGTTGGTCCACGAAGGCTGGATGCATAACCGGACGCGAATGGTTGTTGCTTCTTTTCTGGTGAAAGATCTGCATCTTGAATGGCAATTAGGCGAGAGATTCTTTGCAGAGCATCTTGTTGATTACGACGTTGCATCAAATGCCCATGGATGGCAGTGGACGGCAGGTACTGGTACCGATGCGTCACCGTATTACCGTGTCTTTAATCCTGTCGAACAGGGTAAGAGATTTGATGAGAACGGTGATTACATTCGAAAGTATGTACCAGAATTGGCACACTTATCCGCGGCAGAGATTCATGAACCTTGGCTCTATCTAGATGGATACTCAAAGGGATATAGAGAAAGAATTGTTGATCACGCAATTGAAAGACTTGAGTCACTTGCACGTTTGCAGGAGATCAAGGCAGATAAGCCTGAAAGACCTTCTAAAGGCTAGTTGATTTCTTCGCTCGATACATAGCAGCATCTGCTTTTGCTAGTAAATCTCCACCTTCACTATTGTTGACGTGGCCGATACTTACTCCGACTGAAAGATTCACGCCATCGATCAAAAACGGGTAACTCACACATGCATGAAGCGCTTGAGCGATTTCGTGAATCGATGCCGTACTTCCAGGCACTAAAACACCGAATTCATCTCCACCAAGTCGAGCCAAGAGTGAACCTTCGGGCAACACACGTGCAAAACGCGCTGCCACTTGAATCAAAACTTGATCCCCTGCACTGTGGCCATATTGATCATTGACCTGCTTAAAGCCATTGAGATCAAGCAACATCAGGGCTCCTTCTGTTCGCGTGAAAAGAGGAAGTTCGGCGATTAGTCTCCTGCGATTAGGTAGCCGGGTAAGCTCATCAGTGCGGGCGAGAGATTTTTCTGTGGAAAGGGCTCCAGCTTGGCGTAGGCTGATAGTCATACGAATAAATGCGAGAAAGAGCGTTGCTATCGTTGGAAAGACTATGTAGGAGGGAAATATCCCTGGTCGAAGTGCCATTATCGCCAAAATGGCTGGACTGATAAAGATTGATAGTGCGATAAAGGCTGGGTGAATTGATTTGACCTCTTTGGACTCAACAGGATGAAACCAGAGAGTTGTCGAGATCAGAGCGATTCCAAGAAGCCAGCCGTTATCAAAGATGGTTCCAAAGTTATATTGCGCTTGAAAACTCTGCCAAAGATAGAGGTAGTCAAAGAGCAGATAGACTCCAAAGCCACACAAGAGCAAGAGAAATCTAAGATTAATTGTTTGAGTAATTGAAGCAATTGCTAACGAGATTAATAAAGCTAAATCACATATTGGATAGAAGATATCGAAGAAACCCTGATTACTCACTGTTGAAATTACTCGTGAAAAAATCAAGGCGGTTGCAATAGAACTTAAACCTAATCCAAATATCGTAGCATCCAGAATTTCTACGAAAGTTACCCCTTTGCGCTTATTGAGTATCCGTGGAATGGCCAGTAATGCAAATGGATAGAAGAGCATGTACGAAATGTTGATGAGGTAATCGAGAGAAAAGTTCACATATAAAAATGGGCCAAGGCTGGAAAGCAGAGAACCGAAGCACCACGATCCGATTGCGCAAGCCAATAATGCGATGGCCAAAGAATCGTTATGCGAAGGTGAGAGAAAGAGCGCGATCAGCGCCGCAAGGGCAATCAGGTTGTAGAGCACCAGATCGAGCCAGATATTAGGCCCATCTATGAGAACACGCAGTCCTGAGTGCAGTGCAAGGATTGCTAGTGCAAGCCACCTCATCATCGGGTAAGTTCGCACCTACAGAATTCTGATATCGGCAAGCTTAAGGATGAATAGGGGAAGCCTCAGATGGAAGAGATTGACAATAATCAGGGCATCACTCGCCGCGGTGCACTATGCGCACTCTCATTGGTGGGTGTTGGGATTCTGACTTCTCCAGCCAGCGCCGAAGCGGCAACAGGTGTCAAAGTGCTCGCATCAGGAAAAGTTCAGGTAACGCTTAAATCAAATCCTGCCTTAAGTAAAGTAGGCGGTCTCATTCGCATCGATGACGTTAAAGGAAAGTCGATTGCACTTGTTCGCACCTCGGCAAAGGTATACACGGCAGTTAATCTTCTTTGCACTCATTTTGGAGGACAGCTTCTCCAGACCGGAAACCAGTGGCAATGCCAAGAACATGGCGCAACTTTTACTTTGGCAGGAAAGAATCTAGTTGGTCCAGCCACTTCACCACTGAAACAGCTACCGGTGAAAGTTACCGCAACAGTCGTAACGATCGGCTAGTTAAGAACAAACTGTTTGAGCAGTTGTTTGGGCTGTACTTGATGCTGAAGTGAGAATTCCCAAATTACTCAACGCGGTAGCTCTTTGCTTCTTGAGCAGATTAATTTTTGAAGAGAAAGTTGTGATTTTTCTCTTCTCATAAATTATCGCAGAAGCCCAGCTCTTATTTGCTCGCTCAATGGTCTTGATAACTTCAGCGTTCTGTACTTTATTTGCTGTATCTGCATTGAGTTTTGCTATTTTCGCGATGTTTGCATCAATTTTTCCTTGATGCTCTGCAACTGCGGCATCTACGAGAGGTGTGATAACTGTGATCGTTTCTTGTAGCAGAGCAATTGCCTCATCTACAGTTGCGACTGTCTGATCTGTCTCGATTTTCGCTGCTGCGACGTTGCTCTGAGCTTTAACAAAAGCGTTGACTGTATTGACGCAATCGGTGGTTCGCCATGTCAGCTTTGAATTCTTGACGAGTGCATATTTGACGCACTTGAAGGTTGAGCTACCTGACTTAGTTGTGGCTCCTGCTTTAGAGCAAGGAGTTCCGTTCTTAACCGCAGCACTTGCCGGAGCAACGCTCAGAGTAAGAGAGACGAGAAGTGCGGCAGTTGATGCAGCCAGTACCTTGCGAAACATGTCAAACCTCCATAGACGATGGCTTAATGCTATCTAAGGTAGGGGTAAATTCAGTGAAAATCCTGTGAGAGTCAGCGTTGGCGTTTGCGAAGATTCATTCCCACTTTGCGCACAATCGCCCGCGGCATGATGGAGATAGTTGCAACTAAAAGTTTATATTGCCAACCCGGAATGCTGACTGCTTTACCTGACTGGGCATCTGACCATGACTTTGCCACTAACTGGTCAGAATCGAGCCACATGAAAGATGGCAAGCCGCTCATCTTCATCCGACCCCTTTGATGGAATTCGGTACGAGTAAAACCTGGGCAGAGAGCGCTGATCTTCACGTTGGTACCGCGCAGCTCAGTGTGAAGAGATTCTGAGAGAACTGTGAGGTATGACTTTGAGGCGCTATATGTGCCGCCAGCGATAAAACTGGCAACGGAAGAGACATTGATAATTGTTCCGCTCTTTCGCTCCTTCATTCCTGGAAGAATTGTATGCATCAAGCGCATTGGTGTTCGAACGAGTACGTCGAGAAGATCTTGCTCGGCGTTGAGATCACTGACGGTAAAAGCTTTGTTGATTCCGAAGCCTGCGTTATTGATTAACACTTCGATCTCAAACTCTTTGATGTAATCCTCCACCGCCGCACATCCTTCTGCAGTGGCTAAATCGGCAGGGAGCACATATGTCTGCACGCCGTACTTCTCGCGCAGTCCGGCTGCTCGTTCGTGAAGTCGGGCCTCGTCACGGGCGACAAGAGCGATATTAAAACCCTTGGATGCAAGTAAACGGGTAAAGCTCTCGCCAATACCTGCAGTTGCTCCAGTGACAAGTGCCCACTTCGACATCGTTACGCCTCTATCCCTGTTGTATCTTCTTCGCGGATATGCCAACTGCTTCCGTATTCTGCAAGCAGATCAAGGAATGGCTTTGGTTCAAACCACTCAGGACCATTTACACCTTCTGGCTTCCAGATTCCCTTATGGATAAGTTCCAGTGCCATCATTGGATTTATTGCTGTCTGCCAAACAACTGCTTGGTCGCCATAATTCTCCATCGACCATGCGTTATCAACGACGTTATAGATATAGACAGCCTTTGGTTTGCCGTTCTTATCAAGACCCTTCACCAAAGTTCCAGCACAAGTCTTGCCGCGCATGCGCTCGCCGAGCGTTGCAGGATCTGGAAGAGCGGCCGCAAGAAGATCTCGCGGTGAGACGCTTACGCCTTGCACATTGATTGAATCTTTACGATCCATACCGAGCATGTGAATTGTTTTTAGCGTTGAAATAAATTCAGAGCCAAGTCCGTACTTAAAGCGAACTTTCTTAGCATCGACTTTCTGTGGAATGAGTACAACTTCTTCATGTTCGACGTTGACGCACTCAACCGGCCCGATTCCTTCAGGGAAATCAAAGACTTCAAGTTCGCTGAATGGTTCGGTGGTGTACCAACCGCGGCCATCTTCCCAAACCAACGGTGGGTTGAGACACTCTTCGATTGTTGTCCAGATTGAAAAAGATGGCGCGAAGTCAGCACCTTCAACGGTCAAGTTTGAGCCATCAAAGACAGTGACTTCATCAAGGCGTGAGAACAATTCATCGGATGCGTAACGAGCAAAGACATCGCTCATTCCAGGTTCTATACCCATACCAACAACTGCGTAGATACCACGTTCTGACCAATTCCAATCGCGAGCAAACTGCTCATCGCCGAGTTTTACGCCAGTTTCAGAGTTTGGATAGTGAGGATGTGGGCGGGACAAAGACATCGCCATATCCATGTAATTAGTATTTTCGATTTCACATGCCAAAAAGATAGGCATAACAAAACGCGGATCTACCGCGTTAATGACAATATCTGGTCGGGCCTTGCGAATGAGAGCGCGTATGTCCTCAAGTTCTGCAGCATTCACCTCCGCTGCTGAAAATCGTGAATCCTTAACCTTTGCTATTACGGCTTCAGCTCGTGACAGATTGCGATCGGAAATGACCATTTGAGTAATAAATGGTCTACGTGATGCGATATTTGCGATTGCACTGCCAACTCCGCCTGCGCCGATAACGAGCGCTTTCATGGGTGGCCTCTCATATTGTCTTACACGCGCTCCGAGTGAGCGCATTTAGCGTAGGTTATCTCTCGCGCTAACCTTTGCCAAGTACAGCAAGAATCAGGGTAAGTCCCCGTAGCTCAGTGGATAGAGCAACCGCCTCCTAAGCGGTAGGTCGCAGGTTCAACTCCCGCCGGGGACACCAATAATTGAAAAAGTGATTCACAGACAGTACTCAGTTCAATTTGAGTGGATATTGATTTAATAATGAAAGGTTTGGGGAATGAGAAAAATAATTACTGCAATTATCGCTACCTTTACTTCGATATTTACACTTTTAGCACCTGCTGAAGCTGCGGTGGCAGAGTGCGCCCCTACTCAAGCTATTGAAGAAGGACCTTACTATCTTTCGAGTACTCCAACCCGAAAAGATGTAACAGATGGGCAGGCTGGAAAGTCACTTACTCTCAAATTTAAAGTGCTAGATAATAAATGTAAGGCGATAAAGAATGCCCGGGTAGATATTTGGTATGCCAACGCACAGGGGATTTACTCTGGTGTTGCTTCTCGTGGGGATGATCTTGGCGCAGGAGTAAATTCTGGAAATTTCCTAAGAGGAACTCAATATAGTAATTCCAAAGGTGAAGTTACCTTTAAAGGAATTTATCCAGGTTGGTATCCGGCGCGGACAATCCACATTCATCAAAAGATTTGGGTGGGTGCAAAAGAGGTGTTGACCACTCAGACATACTTTACGGATAAAGAGAATGCGGCAGTAATGGCGACATTGCCTTACAGCACACGAGGAGCGCAACGAGTAACCAATTCGACCGATATGGTCCTCAATCGTGGGGGAATATCCCTAAAAGATGCTCTAATGAAACTCTCTGGTTCTACAGCTAGTTTTACCTTTGTCGTTAACCTTTAAGAAAACACAACGGTACGTTGGCCGACGATAAAGATTCGGTCTTGAGCAAATAGCTTGACTGCTTTTGCAAGCACTCGTCTTTCAATATCGCGACCCAGTGCAATGAGATCTTCGGGTGTAGATGTATGTGACACATGTGCAACATCTTGTTCAATGATTGGACCCTCATCAAGATCTGCAGTCACAAAGTGGGCTGTTGCACCAATGATCTTCACGCCACGTGCATGTGCCTGGTGGTACGGCTTTGCACCTTTAAACCCAGGCAAGAATGAATGGTGAATGTTAATGATGCGCCCAGGTAGTGCTGCGCAGAAATCATTGGAAAGCACCTGCATAAATCGGGCAAGTACAACAAAATCGATGTTTTGTTCTTTAACTAGTGCAAGAAGCTCTCTCTCTTGTTCAACTTTATTCGATGCCGTCACTGGTAGGTGTACAAATGTGAAACCATGTGATTCGACTAGGCTTCGTAGATCTTCGTGGTTTGATACAACCACAGGAATTTCTATCGGCAGCTCACCGAGTTCAAGAAGATAGAGCAGATCTCGAAGACAGTGGCTCTCTTTTGTAACAAGAACTAGAGCGCGTGGCTTGCTCTGAGTCGGCCGGATATGCAGAGTTGGTGAGAACTTTCCAAGTCCTTCATTGAGGCTCTTCTGCGCAGCTTCAAGACCCTGACTAGTTTCAAAGCGTGTACGCATTACAAAAGTATTAGTTGGCTCATCGGTAAATTGTTGGTTCTCGATGATATTTCCACCGCAAGCAAGAACAGCACTTGTCATCGCATGCACGATGCCTGGCTGATCTGCGCATTGCAGCGTAGCGATGAGATCCATGGCCTTAGCCTAAGGGCTACTAGTGAGTCAGAGTAAATCTGCGCAAGCTCTTTGGAGCCCACCAGTTACGTTCGCCGAATAGACGCATTAACGCTGGGACAAGAAGTGCGCGGACTAAGGTGGCATCTAAGAGAACGGCAAAGGAGACACCGAAACCGAGCATCTTGATGGATGTAACACCACTAGTCATAAAGGCGGCAAATACAACGGCTAACAGAAGAGCTGCGGCTGTGATGATTCGCGCCGAACGCTGTAACCCTGTTGCAACTGATTCAACATTTGATCTACCTTGCAAATGCTCTTCTCTAATGCGTGAGAGTAAAAAGAGTTCATAATCCATGGAAAGTCCGAATACAACAACGGCGACCAATATCACTGAACCCGTATCAAGCGTCCCTGTTACCGTGAAATCTCCAACCAACCATTTCAAATGACCATCGATAAAGATCCACGTGATTGCACCAAGGGTTGCAACAAGTGAAAGTCCATTGAGCAAAACAGCTTTGATCGGCAGAATAATTGAACCGGTAAAGATGAAGATCAGGATAAAGACTGCAAGTCCAATCCAACCCAACGCCCATGGAAGCGTGCGGGCAATTCCCCCTTGTGAATCAGTGAAGTCGGCTGCCGCTCCACCAATCAATAAACCTTCTGGTTTATCAAGTGCGCGGAGTTCTTTAATGATGCGTTCTGCGTCTAGCGTGCGGGAACTTGTACCAGGAATAATTTGCACGCGGATATCTTTATCTGCATATTCAAGTTGGCCGACACGAGATATTCCATCTACTTGTTCGGCAGCAGCTAGAAATGAATTGAGTTCGGTTTCTTTTCCTGCACCACTTGGAAGAATCACTTCAATCGGAGAGCCCTCAAAACTGGCAAAGCGATCTTCGATAATTTGAGAACTAATCGCTGCAGGGTCAGTGGCTGGGAGGACGCGAGAATCAACCTGAGCAAATGCGATATTTGCAACCGGTAGAGCGAGAATGCCAAGTAGAGCTAGGCTGGCAATGACAACCGGAACAGGCTTAGCCATTACAGCTCTTGCAGTTTTTGCCCAACGCCCGTCTTCCTTAGGAGTCAGTGCGCTCTTTCGCGTTACACCTTTATCCACACGCTTTCCAAGAATTGCTAGCAGCGCTGGTAACGGAATAAGTGCTCCAAAAATCGCAAACAGTGTGACCACAACTCCTGCATAGCCAAAGGATTTAAGAAAGTTCAAGGGAAATAACAAGAGCGCACTGAGTGTAACCATCACTGTAAGTCCCGAGTAAAAGACGGTCTTACCTGCAGTTCCCACAGTGATAATTGCGCTCTCTTCCACACTCTTGCCGTTATGGAGTTCTTCTCTAAAGCGATTGACGATCAAGAGGGCATAATCGATACCAAGACCAAGACCGAGACCGGTGATCAGGTTGAGGGCAAATACGCTAACATCGGTGGCAAGGGTTAATAGATAAGTAACAAAGAATGAGCCCAAGATTGCTCCTACGCCCACTACCAAAGGCATCGCAGATGCGACTAGCGCACCGAAGACAAAGGCCAGGAGAATAAATGTCAGCGGAATTGCAATTCCTTCGGCAAGAAGGAGATCATCTTTAATCTTCGAGTTGATTGCATTAGTAACAACACCGCCACCTGCTGCATATACATCGAGAGATTTAAACTCTCCATCAAAATTGTCGGCAATAGTTTTACCGATAGCGCCGTAGCCTTCAAAGTCGAAATTTTCGATATCGGCATAGATAAAGAGGAAGGCGGCCTTACCGTCAGTTGATTTAAGGCTAGGCGCGCCGCCTGTTGACCAGTATGAAAGTGTGCGTTTAATTCCCTTTGTAGTTGCTACTTCAATCTCAAGTAAAGAAGCTTCTTGAGCTACTGCTGGATCATCAACAGATCTAGTACCGGCATCAATGACAAGAATTGCAACTGGATCCTGCACTTTGAAGGTGTCGGTGATGTAGTCGGCAGCTTTAGCAGATTCTGAGTTGAGATCTGAGTATCCACCTGAGTCAAGTCGGTTAAACGAGAGCGAACCGATTCCACCTGCGATCAATATTGCGATGATGTAGGTGATTAAAACGCTCTTACGGTGACCTACAATAAATGAACCAAGTCGCATAAACATGGGCTAAGTATGTACTATGTGATTCTTATGAGCGATTTATTCCCGTCAACGACCGAGGACGAACGCGATCCGCGTGAAGATATTGATACAAAACGTGACGAAGATATCAAAGCCGATAAGCCGCCACACCACAACGATTAAAGATGATTAGCAAGAGGAATCAGTCAGAGCTTGCTGTTGGCGCAGGTTTTGCAGAATCGGTCTTATAAAATCCTGAACCTTTGAAGACAATACCGACGTTAGAAAAAACTTTCCTAATTTCCCCTTGGCATTCTGGGCAGACGGTCAGAGCATCTTCTGAAAAGGATTGAACTGCCTCAAAGGCATGGTCGCAGGCGGTACACGCGTATTGATATGTAGGCATCGTCACATTCCCTTCGAAGCTCTAGATAAAGTGAGGAATTTTCCTCACTAGGGGTAGATGCTTAGTCTAAAGAAGTGAGACTATAGATGCGAATTGAGCGCTACTAGGTGAGCTGGAGGCATACGGTGAAGAGTTCAATCAAGGCGTTAGCAGGTCTTGTCGCAGTCTTCACATTTGTTTTTGCTCCAGTAGCCCAAGCAAATACATTGGTTGCAACAAGCCCAATTGCCGGCTCAACGCTTAAAGCTGGACCTAGTGCAATCACAATCACTACTGAATTTCCACTCATTGAAGAAGGAAATGAGATCGTCGTTACCGATCCCAACGGCAAAAGAGTTGATACAGGAATCCTAACTGTTCTTGGGACAGATGCCGTTGCAGAGATGAAACCACTTGAGACTTCGGGTCTTTATAAAGTTTCATACCTCTTGCTCGCAGAAGCAGATCTCCCGTTGGAAGGTTCCTTTACATTTACTTATTCAGCAGCTGTAATTTCTACTCCATCTGCTAGTTCTAACCCACAGCCTTCTGCTTCATCTACAGCTGAACCTGTTGGAAGCAATTTTGGAACAAACCTCTTTGTTATCTTCCTTCTAGGACTTTCGTTTCTAGTTCTGATCGGAATGGGTGCATACGCACGTAAGATATTTAAAGAGAGATAGCAATGTTGCTTGATCTCGTTCTACTAACTTCAAAATATCTCACCTTTATCTCCAGCTTTGCTGTAGTCGGATGCCTATTGGCGATGAGCTTTCTTTTACTTAACGTAGAAGGCAATCTCTCCGAGAGTGCGCTGGCCTTGCGACGCAAAGCTTCAATCGTTGGATTGATCTGGTTTATAGCTAGCGCCACCTATATCGCCGCGACCCTTGCAGATATTTTGGGGAGCTCTTTTACCGATGCTCTAGAGATCACCTCTCTCCGTTCATTTGTGACGCAAGTACTTCTGGGTAAGTATCTCTTTGCACAAACTATCGTTGCTTTCGTCGTTGGATTCCTGCTCCTACGCGTGAAGCGAGTAATTCCAACTATCTTCTTACTTCTCATCTCTTTGGTTGCAATCGCAGCACCTGCCCTTGAAAGCCACTCAGCATCAGGTGGTTCTCATGCTCTTGCTACCGGTTCGATGATTCTTCACATTATTGGGCTCTCACTCTGGGTAGGCGGTCTCTTTGCACTTGCCTTCATAAAGAATGAAGAGAGAAAGCCGGCCATCCTGCGATTTAGTGTGATGGCGTTATGGGCTGCGATCATCGTCGTTGCAAGTGGTCTTATCAATGCCTGGGCCAGACTTAACTTTAAGGCCGCCTGGGATACAACATATGCCCGAGTTGTTATTTTAAAAACAGTTCTCACCGCAATACTTATTCTTATTGGATACCTGCATCGCAAGAAGATTGCCTTGCGTCCTGCAATCGATTGGCGTGGAATAACCCGTTTAGTTACAGGCGAAGTTGTGCTGATGGCAGCTATAACAGCAATAGGGATTTGGCTTTCAGTAAACGCAAGCCCTGAACGCATCATTGATCCTGTAATTCCAGAAGCACCAACATTATCTAGAATCTTGTGGGCTTATGAGCCTGATCTTTTCTTTATTGGAGCACTTGTACTTACCACTGCTCTCTACATTAAAGGTGTCGTCATTCTCAAAAAACGTGGTGATACATGGCCAGTAGGTCGCACCGTTGCCTTTGCATTAGGGATCACTGGAATCGATTTTGCTACTAGTGGTGGCCTTGGTGTCTATGCGATGTATTCTTTT
Source organism: Candidatus Planktophila sp. (assembly GCA_046096605.1). GTDB lineage: Bacteria > Actinomycetota > Actinomycetes > Nanopelagicales > Nanopelagicaceae > Planktophila. The sequence goes on from JBJTKU010000086.1 coordinate 29,884, forward strand.
GAATATCACATGGTGGCACATATGACTTTAGGAATGATTGCACCCATCGGACTTGTTCTAGGTGCTCCCGTCACTCTGGCATTGCGCACACTGCCTCAAGGTAGAACGCCCGAAGAACGTGGTCCACGCGCTGTTCTAGTCGCACTGCTGCATTCACGTTATGGCATCTTGCTCACTAACCCTGTTATTGCTCTGGCGCTTTTTGACGGTTCACTCTTTGTTCTCTACTTCACCGATCTCTTCGGAACTTTGATGTCTAATCACGCAGGACACCTACTGATGAATATTCACTTTATTTTGGCCGGTTTCCTCTTCTTTATGATCGTTATTGGTGTGGATCCAAGTCCACGACGAATTCATCACTTAGTACGCATCGTGATTCTCTTTGCTGCGATGGCAATTCACGCCTTCTTCTCGATTGCATTGCTAGCCACAACTAGTCTGATCGATAAAGGTTTCTACTCATCGCAGAATATTCCATGGCTTGGATCTGGCCTTTTGGATGACCAGCGAGCCGGCGGCAGCTGGAGTTGGGCAATGGGGGAAATACCAATTATTCTTGCCTTAATTGCAACCTTTATTCTCTGGATGCGAGAGGATGCAAAAGAGACTCGTCGCATCGACCGTAACGAAGAACGCAAGGCTGCGATGGGTGAACCTGATGAGCTCGCTCAGTACAACGCATATTTACAATCACTGAATACAAGAGAAGAGAAGTAGATGACAAGCGATCTATTCGCACTACCAAGCGAGTATCAAGATTTGCGAGATAGCGTGCGCGCACTCGCTGAAAAAGAGATCGCTCCACATGCTCATGCCGTTGACGAAGATCACCGTTATCCGCAAGAAGCATCTGATGCCTTGATCAGAGCTAATCTTCACGCCGCTCACGTCCCTGCTGAATTTGGCGGCGAAGGAGCAGATGCGCTAGCTGTAGCCATCATTATTGAAGAAGTCGCTCGCGTCTGTGCATCCTCTTCACTTATTCCAGCGGTCAACAAATTAGGTTCACTACCACTCATGATTGGCGGAGAGGAATCTCAGAAGAAGCGGTGGCTTCCCGAGTTAGCTAAAGGAAAAGGTTTTTCATACTGCCTCTCAGAATCTGAAGCTGGATCTGATGCGGCTGCCTTAAAGACAAAAGCCGAGAAGACATCGGCTGGATGGCTCCTTAATGGAAGTAAGAAATGGATATCAAACGCTGGAGTCTCTGAGTTCTACACAGTAATTGCGCAGACGGATCCAAGTAAAGGATCAAAGGGAATCACGGCATTTATCGTTGAAAAATCTGATCCCGGAATCTCATTTGGCGCTCCGGAGAAGAAGATGGGTTTTCGCGGATCTCCGACTCGAGAGGTCTACTTCGACAATGTAGAGATAGCAGATGATCGTCGCATCGGTGAAGTAGGCAACGGCTTCTCAATAGCAATGGATACCTTGGACCACACACGCATCACGATTGCCGCGCAAGCACTTGGCATTGCACAAGGAGCGCTCGATGCCGCAGAGAAGTATTCGCATGAGCGTAAACAGTTTGGTAAAGAGATTTTTGATTTCCAGGCAATCCAATTCATTTTGGCTGATATGGCGATGAATATAGAAGCCGCCCGTCAGCTCACATATGCAGCCGCTGCAAAGAGTGAACGAAATGACAAGGATCTAAAATTCTTCTCTGCTTCAAGTAAGGCATTTGCAAGCGATGTAGCGATGAAAGTGACTACCGATGCCGTTCAAGTCCTAGGCGGTTACGGTTATGTCTCTGACTATCCTGTTGAGCGCATGATGCGCGATGCCAAACTTACGCAGATTTATGAAGGCACGAATCAAGTACAACGCATCGTGATGGCACGTAATCTCCCTTAATTGACTCGAACCACCATGTCGTAAGTTGCATAGGCGTTAACGGGAACATCATGACTTTCTCGCGGTAGGTTTTGGCCAGAAATTTCTTCAGGAAATATCAGAGCGAGTCGCCACGCGGTCAGATGTGGAAGTGCGCGATCGTAATATCCGCCACCTTGTCCAAGCCGGTATCCATGTGAATCAACTCGTAGCGCTGGAACGATAACGACATCGATGTGATTGTGATCTAAATCCGGTTCGCCAATCGGCTCAAGGATTTTGCCTCGGGCTTTTAAATTCTTTGAATCGCCATTCCATGGGACCCATTCCATAGCTGGTTCGCCATCTATTTCTGAGATTCGTGGCAACAATAACTTTTTTCCAGCGGCGAGAATGTGGCGATTAAGCTCTGCTGTGTTGGGTTCATCACCATATGAAATGTAACTGGCAATGACTTTCGCTAACGAGATTTCTTTTGAATTAATCAGATAGGAATACGGAGTATCGACAGCGTATTCACTGCGTTCTCGCCGATATCTTTTTCGTAGATCAGACTTTTCATTGTGAAAGTTCACGTCAATCCCCGAATTCCGTAGAGCTAACAAGTATGGTGAGATTATGGCAGAGCATGTAAGAGTTGATGAGTTCCTCTCATCTCTATTGGCCCTCTGTCGACCACTTGAACCATTTGATATGCCTCTATTGGATGCTCACGGCGCAACTCTTGCCGCAGATGTATATGCTGGAGAACGGCTTGTCCTTAAAGAAGGTAGTCGCATCCGCTCGACACAAATTGGCCTTGCTGCTTCTATCGGCCGCGACCATCTCTTAACGAGACCACATCCTCGTGTGGTAGTTCTCTCAGCCGGCCCCGATCTGGTTGAGCCAGGAGAGAAATTAAACGAGGATGAAGAGTACGAAACAAATTCTTGGCTACTCACCACAGCAGTACGTGAAACCGGTGCGGTTGCATATCGGGTGCACACAATTCCAGATGATGAAGAAGAGCTCAAAGATGTCATTGAAGATCAACTGGTTCGCGCCGATCTCATTATTATTAGCGGCGAGCGTCATGATGACTCTTTCGATCTGATTACACGAACACTTTCTGGAATCGGAGAGATCACCACAATTGATCTGGCAATTGAATCCAGCGGTCGTCACAATTACGGCACCATTGGTCCGGATAAAGTCCCCGTCGTTACTCTGCCTGGCGATCCGATAGCCGCTTACATCTCCTTTGAGCTATTTGTTCGTCCGATGATTCGCACTATGTTGGGGGCGGCAACTATTCATCGCCCTGCTGTAAAGGCAAAGTTGGAAAAAGCAATCTCATCTCCGGATGGGCAGCGTTCATATATCCGCGGAATCTTGTCGGAAGATGGCAAATCAATCGCGCCACTTGGTAAAGGTAATTCATCGGCTCAAGACGAACAGACCACACTCTCTGATGCCAACGCATTTATCGCAGTTCCTGAAGGTGTGACCTCACTTGAACCAGGTAGCGATGTCACAGTCGTCGTACTTGAACGTCGATATATCTAGTTGCCATGTCTTCACACCAGTGGCCAGTTCTCTTGAGTGATGGCGAATTAGAGCTACGCGCATTACGACTTCGCGATCGCAGACGCTGGAATCGACTGCGCGCCAGTAATCGACAATGGCTACAGCAATGGGAGGCAACTCTTCCGACGGTGACAACTGGGCCAGCGGCAGCAACCCCACAGTTACCTTCGTACTTCTCCATGATTGCAACCTTTAATCGTGAAGCGCGTAACGGGCGTTCGTTCTCTTTCGTTATCTGGAAGGGTCCACATCTGATCGGACAGATCACCCTTGGCGGCGTTATCTACGGAGCCCTTCGCGGTGGACATATTGGGTATTGGATCGATCAGGAGTTCGCTAATCGTGGATATACAACGCAAGCGGTCGAGATTTTGACCCGCTTTGGTTTTGATCAATTAGGGCTTCACCGCATCGAGATCAACATTCGGCCCGAAAATGCACCGTCATGCAAAGTCGCCGAAAAGGCGGGATATCAATTAGAAGGAACGCGTTTGCGCTATTTACATATCGATGGACAGTGGCGCGATCACATTACATATGTGAAAGAGAACCCGACGGTCGAATAAAAAAGTGCTGGTGAGCAAGGGGGCAAATCCACGGAAGTGAAGGGCTCACCCCTTAATCTTGGTTCATCATGGCTTCGGGAATTATCTATCTGGCGATTATTGGCATGTGGGTTGCCTATTTTCTGCCACGCTGGATCCATAGCCGTAACGAATTTACCGGCAAGAGCGCTCAGCGATATCGCAGCGCGCTCGAAGTAGTCTCCGGAACAGCAAGTCCACTCTCTGAAGTTGATCGACTTCGTGCCAATCAACTCAAACTCACTCGAAGAAGACTCTTCTTCTCTCTAATTGTTTTATCATTCGTACTAACATTGGTAGGTGCAGTAATGCAAGCAGTTACATACACACTCATTTTGTTACCTGTTGCAGGATTTATCTTCTATCTTGCACAAGTTCGTCACGAAACGAATATTGAAAAGATTGCTAAGCGACGTCGTGATGAACTCCATCGCACCAACGCGGGGGTCTCAACGACCAATCTTGCAGATGTTGTTGCACCACGCACCACAACCGAACATTGGATTCCATTATCTGAACGTGAAATTTCCGGCGTTACGATTTTGCCAAAGGGAAGCCAGAAAGCTGCAAGCGAATGGGATCCACAGAGTGTTCCTGTCCCAACTTATGTACATGCAGCTAAAGCTGTTCCATCACGTCGCGTCATCGATTTAACTGAGCCAGGTAAATGGAGTGAAGAGCAAGAGCGACTTGAGCGCGAAGCACTGGCCGCAGCATCTCCTTCTCGAGATGAGATCTTTGATCAGCAACTAGCTGAAGAGGCGGTCACTCGCCTACGAGAAAACCGCGCCTCAAATCAATAATGTAGGTCAGATCCAGCTCGGTAACCACATACGCCCATACCAGGCGTCATATGTGATGACTTCTCCCAGATAAATCGGAAGAAAGTAGAGAAAGTTAAATAGCACCAGGATCGCAAAGGCGCTACTGGCTATTGTTCCCCACTTGTAATTTTGCGAGATAAACCAGCGCGCACAATAAGTAATTGCCAGGATAAGAAATGGCTGAAAGATAATTGCGTAGAAGGAAAATACCGTCCGATTATCAAAGGCAAACCAAGGCAGGTAACCGGCGGCGATACCAATCACAATAATATTTGAGGCAGGTTCCATTCGATTCTTAATAATTGATTTAATCCAGAAGCCAAAGACTACAAAAATTGCTATCGCACCAGCCCACCATAAAAATGGTGTACCCATTGCCAGAACTTCTTGCGAACATGACGATGCACCACAAGTGTTTGGAGATTGATAGAAGAATGAAGTTGGTCGAGATTGAATCAACCAGGTCCATGGGTGTGCTTGGTAGGTGTGCTTCTCACTCAATCCCGTATGAAAATTAAGCATCTGCTGGTGATAGTGGATAAAGGATGCGATCGGATTAGTTGAGTGATCACGCCCCCATCCACGATCTGAAAGAAACCAACCGGTCCATGATGTGACATAGACAGCAAGTGGCAGAACTCCAAAAGATGCAAAACGTGAAAGTGTGGGTTTAATCAGATCTCGCCCAGTGTGATGAGTGAATGCACGATACAAAGCGATCATGCCAAAGAGGGCGATGAAATAGATTGCACTCCATTTGGTGGCAAGGGCTAAGCCTAAGAAGAGTCCAGTCGCCCAATAATTTTTCCGAATGAAGAAGTAAGTTGAGGCGAGGATGAACGTGGTGAGAAAGTTATCTAAGAGAGAAGTACGTGAATGAACTAAAGCTAAACCATCGAGTGTTGCCAGAAATGTTGCAAAGAGAGTCAGAAATCGTGATCTAAAGAGGCGTTGTGTAATGAGGCCAATAAGAACAATAGAGATAACGCCAGCAAGTGCTGTCGAAATTCTCCACCCAAACTCGTTGTTACCAAATATTTGTATACCTGCAGCAATCAGCCACTTTCCCACGGGTGGATGGACGATGAATTCAGCCTCATTGCCTTTTACTTCAACGCCATAAGCTAATAAATCTCTAGCGCCATCTACGTAATAGACCTCATCAAAGATCAGTCCTTTGGGCAGACCGAGGTTGATGACACGAAGGAGAAAACCAAAAGCGGAAATCGCATATATTCCAACGTAGGTCACGAGTGCAAGGGTATGCGCATCTGTTCATAAAGTGGTGTAATTCCTGAGAAGATAGCGCAGTGACCTTAACTCTTGCAGCAACTCCCCTTGGAAATCCAGGCGATGCAAGCGCGCGCCTTAAGGCTGCGATTGTGGGCGCTGAAGTAATTGCGGCAGAGGATTCGCGACGTTTCCATCGATTGGCCTCTGATTTAGGTCTCACATTTACAGGCAAAGTCATCTCTTTCTTTGAAGGAAATGAAACTGCGCGCACTGAAGAAGTTCTTGCACTCTTGCAGGCAGGCAAAGATGTCCTTGTACTCTCTGATGCAGGCATGCCAACAATTAGTGATCCTGGATTTCGTTTGACTCGAGATGCAATTTCGCTCGGCATTCACATAGTTGTAATACCAGGACCAAGTGCACCAACGATGGCACTTGCCCTCTCTGGACTTGCTACCGATCGATTTACCTTTGAAGGTTTTCTCTCCCGCTCAAGCGGTGCCAGACAATCTCATCTTGAATCACTTCGTTTTGAAGAGCGCACAATGATCTTCTTTGAAGCACCTCATCGCATTACCGAGTCTCTTGCTGATATAGCAGAGATTTTTGGAGGTGATCGTCAGGGTGCAATCTGTCGCGAGATGACAAAGACCTATGAAGAGACTGTTCGCGGCACATTAGATGAATTAGTTGCCTGGTCACAATCAAAGGAGATTCTCGGTGAAATCACGATAGTGATTGCCGGAGTTCCAGTGGGATCTGCTGCAAAGACAGCCGAAGATATGGTTGCACGAGTTCGTGAATTTGAGAGAGCCGGGATGGATCGCAAAGACGCAATCGCCACTGTGGCTAAAGAGTTTGAAATGCCGAAGAAGATCGTTTACGCAGCAGTCGTTGATGCGAGTAAGTCGTAATAAGATGGCGACCGTGAAATCCTTCTATCTGACGACGCCTATCTACTACGTCAACGATGCCCCACATATTGGTCATGCCTACACAACAGTGGCAGGAGATGTGCTTACTCGTTGGCACCGTCAGCGTGGAGAATCAGTCTGGTTCCTCACCGGAACCGATGAGCATGGCCAGAAGGTAATGCGCACCGCCGAGCAGAATAACGTTGCTCCACAAGAGTGGGTTGATCGCTTAGTTGCAGATGCATGGAAGCCAAATTGGGCAGCGCTGAACATTGCAAACGATGACTTCATCCGCACAACCGAGCCTCGCCACACAGTTCGTGTTCAGAAATTTTTACAAGCCCTAAAAGACTCTGGCCATATCTATGCAGGTAAATATGAAGGTCCATACTGCGTTGGCTGCGAAGAATTTAAGCTTCCTGGTGATCTCATTGATGCTAATGGTGAAAAACTCTGCCCAATCCATAGCAAACCAATTGAGATCGTCAACGAAAATAATTGGTTCTTTAATCTTTCAGCATTTGCCCAGGCGCTTCTTGATCACTACAAAAATAATCCAGAAAGCTGCCAACCAGAGAGTGCGCGCAACGAAGTAATTGCATTCCTCGAGGGTGGAGTCTCTGATCTCTCCATTAGTCGTTCTACCTTTGATTGGGGAATCCCAGTTCCATGGGATACCGATCAAGTTGTCTATGTCTGGTTCGATGCTCTGCTTAACTATGCGACAGCAGTTGGCCTTACAGATGATCCTGCATCCGAAGGTGGAAAGAAGTTTGCGCAGACTTGGCCGGCAGATGTACATCTTGTTGGAAAAGATATTTTACGGTTCCATGCTGTTATCTGGCCCGCAATGTTGATGGCAGCAGGAATTGATATTCCGCGCAAGATATTTGCGCACGGTTGGCTTCTTGTTGGCGGCGAAAAGATGAGTAAGTCAAAGCTGACGGGTATTGCACCATCTGATATCACCGATCACTTTGGCGTAGATGCGTTTAGATATTACTTCTTACGTGCAATTCCATTTGGTAGCGATGGATCTTTCTCTTGGGAAGATATGAGCGCTCGTTACACCTCAGAGCTTGCCAATGATTTTGGCAACCTTGCTAGCCGCCTTGCGGCAATGATCGAAAAGTACTGTGGTGGGCTCATTCCTGCACCACATCGCGATGAAACGTTAGCGAAGGCTCTCGAGGCAACTGTTGAAACGGCTGATAAGGCCATGGTTGCTCTTGATTTTCAAGGAGCGATTGTTGCGACAATGGATTTTTGCAAGAAGGTCAATGGCTATGTCACAGAGAAAGAACCATGGATCCTTGCTAAAGATCCAGCCAACCATGCAGAGCTTGAGCAAGTTCTTTACAACACCGCTGAAGCACTTCGCGCACTTGCAGTCCTGTTACATCCGGTGATGCCAGCAACGACTGAGATTTTGTGGCAATCACTTGGAGCCCAAGCCGCACTCGGTGCAATCGGAGATCAGAAAATCAGTCAGATCGCACAATGGGGACAGCTTCCACAGGGTGCAACTGTTACCAAGACCCCAGTTCTCTTTCCTCGTCTTGAGATTAAAGAGTAAGTACCTCTATGGCCGATCGCCACAATCGAGATATTGATCGCAAATTAGCACCAGCACCAGAGCCTCTTCCAGCTCCATGTGTTGACGCACATGCACATATCGAAATTGTTGCAAATGCCAGTTTTGATTCGCCGGAAGTGCGTGCTGTTATTGAAGATGCAGCCCGTGCCGGAATCGATCGTATTGTGCAGGTTGGATACTCAGCAGAGCAATCTCGATGGGGTGCAAACTTGGCCGCGCTCTACGATGGACAAGTTTTGGCGGCAGTTGCTCTCCACCCTAATGAAGCACCAGTGGTTGAAGATCTGGAGGCCGACCTTGCGATCATCGAAGCCCTTGCACAGCATCCCCGTGTACGTGCAATTGGTGAAACCGGACTTGATTACTTTCGCACTCCACCAGAACTGCGTGCCCGTCAACAAGAATCTTTTAAATGGCACATTGATTTAGCAAAGCGCACCAAGAAGGCGCTGGTGATACATGATCGTGACTCTCATGATGATGTTCTCTCAGTATTAGTAGAGGTAGGTGCCCCAGAAAAGACCGTCTTTCATTGTTTTTCAGGTGATATCAAGATGGCAAAGAAATGTATCGAGCGCGGATATATTCTCTCTTTCGCCGGCACTGTTACCTTCAAGAATGCCCCAGCGCTGCGTGAGGCGCTGGCAATTACGCCGATCGATCAGATTCTTGTAGAGACCGATGCACCGTTTTTGGCACCAACACCTCACCGTGGGTCACTCAATTCGCCGGCGCAGATTGCAACAATTGTTCGTGCGATGGCACAAGAGAAAAATGCTGATCTTGCCGAATTCGCGACAGCACTATCAAATAATGCCGAGCGCATCTTTGGATCATTTGCTGCAGGGTCGACTCTGTGAGCCTTCTCGGAGCAGCGCAGATCCGCGAACTTGCAGATTTGCTTGATCTCAAACCTTCTAAATCACTAGGACAGAACTTTGTCATTGATGCAAATGTCTGTCGCAAAATAGTGCGGATAGCCGATGTGAATTCAGATGATGTTGCATTGGAAATTGGACCAGGGCTTGGTTCTCTGACCCTTGCTTTACTAGAAATAGCCTCATCGGTTGTAGCTATCGAGATCGATCATCGTCTTGCCAATCAACTTCCCATAACCGTCGCCCAGCATTGCGATCGCGCTGAAAGTTTGACTGTGATTAACAGCGATGCACTTGCCATCCAAAGTCTGGATATTCCTCCAACTGTTCTCGTTGCTAATCTTCCTTACAACGTTTCTGTTCCGGTTTTCTTACACTTGCTCGAAACTTTCTCCACTCTTCGTGCCGGCGTCGTGATGGTGCAAGCAGAAGTTGCCGATCGCCTTGTGGCCAAGCCCAATAGCAAGGAATATGGAATCCCTAGCGTAAAGGCTGCATGGTGGGCAGATGTATCTGGTGCTGGTTCTGTTTCGCGATCAATATTCTGGCCAGCACCCAATGTTGATTCTAAATTAGTCGGCTTCACCCGCCATACCCCGCTTGGCGATGACGTCTTGCGTAAGAAAGTCTTTGCCATTATTGATCTCGCCTTTGCCCAACGTCGCAAGATGCTACGTTCGGCTCTCTCATCGATGTATGGAAGTTCTGCTGCGGCACAAGCCCATCTTGAATCTGTTGGAATCGATGCCACTCTGCGCGGAGAAGCGCTGACCATTGAAGACTTCTGCAAAATCGCTCAATAAGCAATAAGGTCTAGTCGTGGCAAAAGAGAGTGTAACGGTACGCGTACCAGCAAAGGTCAATCTCCAATTGTCTGTTGGACCACGAGAAGAAGATGGCTATCACAACCTCGTCTCGGTCTTTCAAGCTATTTCGATCTTTGATGATGTCACTGTGACTAAGAGCGCTCCTGGTTCGGGAATTACTATTTCGATCGTAGGAGATCACACGCATGGGGTACCAGCAGATCACACAAACTTAGCGGTTAAAGCGGCACAGCTAATTGCATCTGAATATGAAATTACCATTGATGCGCATATTGAAGTTAAGAAGAGCATTCCAGTGGCTGGAGGAATGGCAG
>JBJTKU010000087.1:0-3500 GCA_046096605.1 Candidatus Planktophila sp.
GTTGTCAAGCCTCTATTTCACCTTCAGCCAATAATTCTTCGTAGAGTTCCCACATAAGCTCAGAGATCTCACCCTCCCACCGTTGTTTTTCTGCAACAGGGGAGGCACTCCTTTTGAGTTTGGTGATGGAGCTTCCCACCATGTAGACTACTGGGTAATGCTCAGCACAGTATGCCTTGCCATCAATGACCTTGTGTCCACATATCTTCACAGGGCCTTTGCGTGGATCTTGGTCAGGGCCAATGTACTGGCACCCTTCCTTCTCAATTAACTTCTGCATCACTGTGTCGGTCATTGCCATGTTAACCTCGCTTCATACATGTAAGGGCCGCAACATTCATCCACTTGTCAGGCATAGCGGCGCGGAGGTCTGCAACTTTGATGACCATACGCAACGACAGCTCACGCATCTTGTCCTTGTTGACTTCAATAAACTGTACAACTTCAGACTTGGCTGCATCGTCAAGGTCATAGCCGTCCAACATGCCATCGCCAACAATTTGTTTGATACGCAGGATCTTCTCGCGAGTAGTGTCAATAGTCAGATCCAAGTAGTGGCAACGTGACTCCAGCGCATCCAAGTGGTCACGGAGCTTCTTGCTACGTACATGCTCAAACTTGATGTTGGTAATGAAGATGGCACTGCCTTGGAACTCAAAGCTGTTAGGGATGCCTTCGCTACGCAACACGCGGCTGTCAGTGTTCCAAGAGATAGTACGCTTCTTGCTAGAGTCCAGAGCAGCCTTCAAAATATTAAGCGACAGCTCGTCCAACAGCACAGAGTCACAGTCGTCGAACACTAGTACATTGCCGCGATTGCTGAACTCATAGAGCTTAGAGTAAAGGCCAATGGCACTCATAGCACCTTTGACAATCTCATAGCGCGGCTTGCGTTCGCCCATCTTGTCAAACAGGTCGTCCTTTGTAAGTACTGCCTCGACACCGAATGACTTACCAACACCAGGAGGGCCACTAACAATCATGGCACGTACATCGCCTTTGCGAACGCCTTTGGTCATGTCTTCAAGGATAGTAAAACGATCCTTAATACGATCCATGATCTCTTGATCAGATTCCTTAGCTACTTCCTTCTCACGGGCTTTGATTGCTTCTTTGTCAAAGTCCAAAAGAGTAACTGCCGCGCCTTTAGCCATATTGTCTGCTCCTGTGTGTGTTTAAAGTGTAATTGTAACACCAAAGAGGCCTGTTGTCAAGCCCCTTCAGTTTTCTAATTACCAGCTAGAACGATACTCGAACTCCCAGCTAGCGGGGAGAGCCAAACAGTCATCAATGATCTGGATAGTGCTCTCGATGTCTTGGAAGTACCATTCATCGTAGTCAGTGCCGCCAAAGAAGAATCCACTTGCTGTGGGCAGTAGCTCTGCGGCACGTTCACGATTGGCCAGTACCTCTTGGCAAAGCTCCTTGAGCTCCTCTAGCTGTTCCCGTGCCACATAGTGAGGTCGGCACTCGTCCTCTCCACCCTGTACGTTCTTGACAAACCAGTCGTGGATGGCATTGGCCTTACGCCAGTAGCCAGCTTCGATCTGAACTTCCTTGACACAGGAAGCATCACCAAAGCGTCCACCCTTGCCTTTGAGCTCGGGGAACTTCTCAGCAATGGCTTCTGCCACTGCTTCGTCACCCTCATTAAAGTACTTGGACAGATAACGCTTGCCGGTGAGATACATGTCGAGACCCATTTTTAGCTCCTTTTGTTAACGTATGCCATTAGTATAGTGGAAAAACCAGTTCTTGTCAAGCCTGTTTCATAAAGACCACAAAGCCCGTAGTGTCTTTCTTAGCACGACCTTTTGCCTTAAGACCCAGCACTACACCCTTGGGATCCAGGAAGCGCAGGTCAGTCTCATCTGCATCGAACACAGGCTTGCCCTTGTACTCTGCAGGGATCTTGTCAAAGACCACAGTCACGTTCATGCCTTGTGCAATAGCCTTGTTCACGTCTGCATCGTTGCCCTCTGCGGCACTAAAGGTCAAGTGGTAGTTGGGGTAGTCTGCAACCTTACGGCCGAGCACCTTAGTGTAGTCATAGAACTGAATGTTATCGAACATTTCAAACACGTTCTTGTCTGAACCCTTGAGCTTATACTTCTCCCAGCTGAGGTCGCTAGTACCATTCAAACGGAACACGGGGGTCAAACCCTTGCGAGCGGCGAACTTGATGGCCTTGTTGATGTCCTGCTCCAACTGCTCCATAAAGGTCTCACGATCTTCAAAGAACAGTTTAGTCTTACGGATACGTGCCTTTTGGATAACGTTCGTGTTCTCACCCTTCTTGAACATACCACCACGACCGGCAGTATTAAGGCAAGCGGCAGTACAGCCTGCGGTGCGCTTAGGGCATACTTCTTTACCCGACAAGTCAGCAGGGGCAAGGTGCAGGATAAACGACAAGTAACCTAGCTTGGTACCCTTTTGGATTTTGGGGTTGGCAGTTGAAAGTAGTTTGAACATCTTTGCTCCTTTGCTTTAGTGTATGTGTCATATTATACAGCCGGTTTTACCAATTGTCAACCACTTTTGGTGTTGTATTTTCACAACACCCGCAGGCACCCCTGCCCTACATTGTCCAGTAGAGTTCTGAGCTGGGATCACATGCCCGTGGGGTGTCATGTGGGATCACAACATCTTCCCCAGTCATCAAGTTCTTAACAGTCTTCATCGTAGGGCAGTACTCCATACGAAACTGGCTACGGGGATAGTGGTGGGCATGAAGCTCATTGACTTCCCGTTGCATAGACGCTTCGTCCCTATGCTCCCATACTGTAGTGGAGAAGAGCCGCTCGCCAGTCTTGTAGCGATTGTCCACCTTGTAGATGTATAGTGTCCAGTTGGTCTTCATTAGAACTCCTCCCCATAGTAGCCATAGTCTTCGTCCATGCCAAACCCAGCAGAGGCCAGCGCATCGCCATCATCCTCATAGTCGGGATAATAGTCCTCATCCTCCTGCTCGATCATGTCCTGCAGAATGTCTTCCACAGTACTGAGCGGAACTTCGTAGCGTTCTGCGATCTCGGCAAAGCTCAGTTCGCCCGAGCGGATCTCGTCCTGGATATCAAAAACAACATCTTTGAGTGCGCCCATATCTAGCTCCTTTTGTTAGTGTTCATATAGTATAGTGCCAACAGTCGGTTTTGTCAACTAAAATCTAAATACCCTTCCTGTTTGTCAGGATAATATTCCCCACAGTTTTGGCCTTCCCAATTCTCTGCCCAGTAGTGGTCACCACGTACTCGTATGCCACAACCATCCATGTCAGCTGCTCTTGCCCATTCTAGCAAGTCGTCAAACAGTTCCCTGGACATGCTCCCTCCTTGTTAGTGTCCTTACAGTATAGCATCGACGGCAAAACCTGTCAACAGTACCCAACCATTCCGTATGGTTATTCCAATACCGGTTGACAACAGGCAAAACCTGTGCTATACTAATGACATAATAAGAAAACGGGTAGACCGCAAGTAGATTCGAAGAGCTATACT
>JBJTKU010000088.1:0-12760 GCA_046096605.1 Candidatus Planktophila sp.
GAGTAAGAGTATGCAGGTTGCAATAAGTTCGTGGGTAGAGAGCTTCTCACCTGATTCACTTACTTGCGCTAGTTCTGAGATTAAATCGGTACTTGGATTTTTCAAACGCTCCAGCATTAACCCATGTACATAGTCCGCGAATTCCTTTGCAGCTTTCTTCGCCTCATCTTTATGAGCCTGCGATGGGTTGACCTCATACATCTTGACAATCGACTGTGACCACGGGCGAAGTAGGTGTTCATCGCTATCTGGAAAGCCCAAGAGCGCAGCGATTACTTTGACCGGCAATGGTTCTGCATAGTCGGCGATGATGTCGAACTCGCCATTCTTTTCCTCGATTGAATCCAATAGTTGATTGGTGAGGCGCAAGATATCTGGACGTAGCGCTTCAATGCGATGGCGGTTGAAGGCTTTAGCAACTAGAGATCGTAAACGAGTGTGCTTTGGTGGCTCGCTATCCAAGATTGAATCCGCATGCAAGTAGTTAAATTCAAACCATTCACTTTCTGGCGTCTTTGGGACGAATATACGGCCAAGTGATTTGTTCCGAAGCACATCATTTGCATCGCTATGTTTTGCCGCCAAGAACATCTGGAGAACTTCATGCCAGATTGGCTTACCAAAGGCACGTAACTCTTTTAATGCTGGATATGGGTTTGCAATAAATTCTGCGTCTTTGAAATCAATCACTTTGCACCTAACTCAGTGAAAGTGGGCTTAATGAGACGATTGTAAATATCATGCTTATCTTCATCTGGGATGAAGGCGCTCATAATTCCATTACGTGCGACATCGTGGAGGTCATTAATTGTCCAGCTGTAACCTCGAGCAATCTCGGTTACTTCACGAATCATCGAAGTCGCACTCATTAATCGATTATCGGTATTGATGGTGACGTTAAATCCAAGTTTCTTCATGACGCCGATTTGGTGGGTCTCATACGAAGTCGCTCCACCTGTCTGCAGATTCGATGTTGGTGCCATCTCGAGGCAAATCTGACGATCGAGGATCTCCTGCGCGAGAGAGCCAAGTACAGCTTTACCTGAAGAGAAATCAATATCGTCAATCAATCTAATTCCATGGCCGATGCGTTCTGCATGGCAACTACGTACAGCTAACTCAATAGATTCAACTCCAAAAGCTTCGCCGGCATGAATCGTAAAGTGAGCACCATTGGCACGTAGGTAGTCAAAGGCTTTGATGTGATCTGTTGGAGGAAATCCAGCTTCGGGACCTGCAATATCAAAGCCAACAACGCCACGCCCCTGGTACTTAACAACTTTGGTTGCCACCTCAGCACTGAAGTTATTTTGACGAAGCGCACATAAAATTGCCTCAACCCGAATCTCATGCCCTGCAGTTTTGGCTTCAGCCATTCCTTGCTTGTGACCCTCGGTGGTCGCTTCGATGACATCATCGATCGATAGGCCTTTACGGGTAAAGAGTTCAGGAGCTCCACGTACCTCTGCATAGACCACACCATCTGCTGCCAGGTCAAGAACACATTCGCGAGCGACTCGAATGATCTCTTCTCGCGTCTGCATAACTGAGATCGTGTGCTCAAAAGTTTCTAAATAAAGTTCAAGGGTTCCAGAGCTACAGGCATTGACAAACCATGTTCCAAGTTCAGTCGGGTCATAACTAGGAAGTTTGGTGTACCCGTTTGCCAGCGCGTGATCAATCATTGTTTGCGGATGAAGGCCACCATCTAAGTGATCGTGCAATAAGACTTTTGGTGCGCGAGCAATCTCATCAGGCTTGAGAAGAAGCGTCATTTAATTGAGATTCTCCGGTCCAAATGCCCAAGGCAACATAGCGCTCATTTTCTGTGGACCATCAGGTGTCATCAGAAGTGCTTCATTTCCTCCGTGCTCAAAAATTAATTGACGGCATCGACCGCATGGTGCCAAGAAGTTTCCATCTGCATCAACGCAGACAATAGCCACAAGGCGTCCTCCGCCCGACATTGTTAATGCGCTTACGAGCGAACACTCGGCACATAACCCGATTCCGTAGCTGGCATTTTCAACATTTGCTCCACTGATTAAACGGCCATCATCAACGAGGGCAGCTACGCCCACCGGAAAGTTGGAGTACGGCGCATATGCTTTTTTCATTGCATCTTTAGCAAGGTTATGAATTGAATCCCAGTCGATATTTGCGCTCATTATGTGATTCTACGGGGCAGGACCCAGATTGGGAATTGGTCTACTTCGGGGCTCTTTGTTACGATACGCCAGCACTACACGGCCAGGAAGAGAAATTTTCCTCATGTTTTATACATGGCGGGTTGCCCGAGCGGCCAATGGGAGGGGACTGTAAATCCCCCGGCTCTGCCTTCGAAGGTTCAAATCCTTCACCCGCCACCAAAACGACTAGCCAACAGTGACTAATTCTTCTTATAGCCCTTTGGGCACTTTGGGTGTTGACAGTGAGAGATTGCTTACTATCTTTTCCTTATGAAAAAAATAACTTCTAGCACCCTAGTATTTTCATTGGCATTTAGTGGACTTCTAAGCCTTGCAACTATTACCCCAGCAAGTGCTGCCCCTTGCACAAAGAAAGAGATATCTACCTTTAATGATGTAAACAGCGAAATGGCCGCAGTTTATTTCGGTTTCAATGATGCAGGAGAAGCTTTTGGGTATATCGATGCGGCAAAAAAAGCCACCAAAAATAAAGCTCTTTTGGCCTTATATGTAAAATTAGAGAGGGCCTTAGAGGAAGGCGGGACAGGCGCTTCAGGTAAATCTAAAGAAGCCTGGAAAGCGTTGGAATCTAAAATAAAATTTAAGCGTTGTTAGACAGAAAGTTCTTTCATCACATCATCAATCTTTGGCAACCTTAGTTATCTTTGATGTTGCTCTCTTATTGATGCATTGATTCGGGCAGGTTTATGGAGATCGTCGCCGTGACGATGAGCTGTAATTGCCATAGAAAAAGAAGTGTACTTTCCCGTATGTAATCAGGCTCGTTGTATCTCACTATCTAATGCAATTGCCTTGCAACTAGACAGGGCTGAGGGTCATTATTAGCCTTTGCCGAGTATTACCACTCTATGAAAGGCATTTCATGAAAAACCGCAAAGGATTAGTAATCGCGTTGACCGTAGCTTTTGCATTCGGAATTTCAGCGTGTTCAAGTAGCGACTCAACGGAGAGCGCATCACCTTCATGTGAAAAAGCAGATCTTGCAACCATTGAAAATGGCGTTCTCACCATCGCAACCGGAGAACCTGCCTACTACCCATGGGTGATCGATGATGCTCCAGAATCTGGAGAAGGCTTTGAAGCAGCAGTTGCTTACGCAGTTGCAACTCAACTTGGATTCTCAAAGGATGAGGTCAAGTGGGTTCGCACAACATTTGATAGCGCTGTAACGCCAGGTGAGAAGAACTTCGACTTTAACTTGCAGCAGTTCTCAATTACAGAAGAGCGCAAGGCAGCAGTTGATTTCTCATCTCCTTACTACACGGCACCACAGGCAATTGTTTCCTTTAAGGGAAGCAAGATCGAAGGAAAGTCTTCACTTGCAGATCTTAAGGATGCCAAGCTCGGTGCAGCAGTTGGAACAACTTCACTAGATGCAATTGAGACACAGATTGGTACAAAAGCAAGCGTCTTCAACGATAACGCAGCTGGCGTTTCTGCTCTTAAAAATAAGCAGATTGATGGTCTCGTAGTAGACCTTCCAACCGCCTTCTACCTTGCAGGTGTCGAAGTTGAGAACGGAATCATTGTTGGACAGCTTCCATCAACTGGTTCAGGTGATCAATTCGGACTTCTTCTCTCAAAGGGAAGCGCATTGACATCATGTGTATCTGGCGCAGTAGATGCCATCACAGCCGATGGAACTCTTGCCAGCATCACGGACAAGTGGCTTGCAACAAATACTGGTTCACCAGTATTAAAGCCATAATCGATACAGATAAATAAGTGATTTCATTCGTGCTTGGTGGCCGTGGTGAGTAATTCAACTCCATGGTCACCAAGCCCGCGTGAACGTGAGAGACAGCTATTTCGCAGAGCGCTTCAGAAGCGCCAGCGGCTCATCGCCTTCATCTCAACAGTTCTTGTTCTTGGAACCCTTGCCATCGTTCTTGTTACATCACCTGGCTGGGAATCTGTAAAGACGACCTTCTTCGATATTGATTATGGCAGAGAAGTCTTTCCCACTGTTCTTCGTGGACTTGTTGTTAACCTCCAACTCACACTTATTGGCGGTATTGCCATTGGCATCATCGCGCTAGCTCTTGCGCTGCTTCGCACCACCAAATCTCCAGCCCTTACCCCCTTTAGATTTATTGCAACTTCCTATATCGATATCTTCCGTGGCGCACCTCTTATTTTGATTATCTTGCTTGTGGGCTTTGGCGTCCCGGCTCTTCGTATTCAAGGACTCACAAGCAATGTCATTGTTCTGGGAACAATCGCTGTCGTCCTTACATATTCAGCCTATGTCGCAGAAGTTATCCGCAGTGGAATTCTCTCTGTGCATCAATCACAGCGAGCTGCCGCACGCTCACTTGGGTTAACGTCACGACAAGCGATGCGTTATGTGATCTTGCCTCAGGCGATTCGCCGCGTGATCCCTCCGCTACTCAATGACTTTGTCTCATTACTTAAGGACACCGGCCTAGTCTCAATTCTTGGTGTTACTGATGCTGTACGAGCAGCTCAGATCAATGCCAGCCGTACTTTTAATTACACACCATATGTTGTTGCCGCAATTCTCTTCCTCTTGATCACAATCCCTCTTACTCGCTATATCGATCGCCATATTCGCCTGCGATCTGAGAAGCAGAACTCGGATGGGTTGGCATGAGTACTCCAGTGCTTGAGATCGTTGATCTCCGTAAATCTTTTGGCCAAACCTTGGTCCTTCATGATGTGCAACTGACCGTTCCCGAACATACTGCGACAGTCCTCATTGGCGCATCGGGCTCAGGAAAGTCCACATTGTTACGCTGCATCAATCTCCTTGAACCAATCGATGATGGGCTGATTCTTCTAGATGGCCAAGAAATTAGCGATCCGGCAATTAATGTCGATGTGATCCGTCGTAAACTCGGAATCGTCTTTCAATCATTTAATCTCTTCCCTCACATGACCATCAGAGAGAACATCACACTCGCTCCGATCAAAGTCCAAGGCAAGGGCCGCGATGAGGCAAATCATTTGGCAGAGGGTTTGCTCAAGCGCTTTGATCTCTTGGAAAAGGCAGATGAATATCCAGATCGCCTCAGCGGTGGACAGCAGCAGCGCGCAGCGATTATTCGCTCGATCGCAGTAAATCCACGACTGCTCTTACTTGATGAAGTTACCTCAGCACTAGATCCAGTCTTGGTCAATGAAGTACTCAGCATTGTTCGCGACTTGAAATCAGATGGAATGACCATGATTCTTGCTACCCACGAGATGGGTTTTGCTACTCAAGTTGCTGATCAGGTTTGCTTCCTTGAATCAGGGTTGATCCTTGAACGTGGAACTCCGGATGAAGTTCTCCGAGCTCCATCGAATCCAAAAACCAAAGAGTTCCTCAAGCGCGTCCACGAAGCCGGCCGTCTGTAAATTTTTTTCAAGGCTAGGATATTCGCCATGAGCACAATTAACGAAGATGAGCTTAAGGCCCGCCTAGATCCATTGTCATACGATGTTTTGCGCAACGGGGCGACCGAACGTCCCTTCACCGGTGAATATACAGATACCGACAAAGTAGGAAGCTATCGTTGCAAAGCGTGCAACGCTGAACTATTTAAGAGCGAGACAAAGTTTCACTCCGGATGTGGATGGCCGTCTTTCTATGCGCCAACCACAGATGACGCAGTCACATTAATTGAGGATCGATCTCTAGCGCCACGTATTCGCACAGAGGTGCGTTGTGCGAATTGTGATTCCCACCTTGGCCACGTATTTGAAGGCGAAGGATTTGATGTGCCAACAGATCAACGTTGGTGCATTAACTCAGTAAGTCTCATCCTTGAGGAGAAATAGAACTAGCTAATCTTTCGTATTCGATTTTGATACAAAGATTCATAGCGACATCTAGTCCGGCATCAATGGCATGTGCCGCACTTACCTCGTCAACTAGTCCGAGTTGCATCCAGATTGACTTAGCACCAATTGCTATTGCTTCGTCAACAACCTCAGGGATATCACTTACTTTTCTAAAGATATCGACCATATCGATTGGATGAGGGATATCTGTGAGGCTGGCATAGCAAGGTTGACCAAGAACTGTGGTCAAAGCCGGATTTACAAAGTAGAGCTCAAAGTGAGAATTTCTCATCAACCATCTGCTTACCCCATTACTTGGACGATCTTCCTTATCGGAGATTCCAACGACGGCAACGCGCTTGGTCTTTGATAACAACTGCGCTATTTCATTATCACTAGTGATAACTTTGCTCATATCGCCATCGTACTGGGTGGAACCGCAATCTAGATACAGGAGTTTTGGCCGTAATGAAAGCAATTCAGATCACCGAATTCGGTGGCCCAGAGAAGATGGCCTATCTAGATATCGCCGAACCTGTCCCTGCAGAAGGTGAAGTTCTCCTTGAAGTATTGAGTATCGGCATCAACTATGCAGATACTCATCAAATCGAAAATAGTTACCTCTCAACACAGACTCTTCCTTTAATTCCCGGAATCGAAGTTGTTGGCCGAACTTCTGATGGTCAGCGCGTTGTAGCTCTTGTGACTTCAGGCGGTTACGCGCAGAAAGCCACAGCACATAAAGGCGCGATCATTCCTGTGCCAGATGCAGTCAGTGATGAGGATGCGCTATGCATGTTGGTGCAAGGTTCGACTGCTTGGCACATCTTAAAGACAATGGGGCATCTCAAAGCAGGCGAGAGCGTTGTCGTTCATGCCGCCGCAGGAGGCGTGGGAGTGATTGCGATTCAATTAGCAAAACTTTGGGGTGCAAAGGTCATCGCCGTTGCTTCAACACAAGAAAAACGCGATCTCGCACTTTCACTTGGGGCAGATGTGGCAATTGATGCCAACGATCCAGATTTGAAGTCTGCGATTATCGCGGCCAATGATGGCAAACGCGTAGATATAGTTTTGGAGATGGTTGGTGGAAAAACTTTTGACAAAAGCCTCGAAGCACTTGCCCATTTCGGTCGCTTGATTACCTACGGCATGGCATCTCGTGTTGCACCGACCCCTGTGGCACCAGGTTCACTGATGGCTGGAACAAAGACTGTAAGTGGATTTTGGTTATCGCACTGTTTTGGAAACCCTGCGCTACTTCACGATGTGATTGCAGAACTATTTACATTAATCACCGCAGGAACATTGCATCCTGTTATCGGTTCACGTTTTGCCTTGAGCGAGGCAGTTGTTGCCCATCAACATATGCGCGGACGTGGATCTATAGGCAAAATTACGCTTGATCCCAAGCGGTGAGAGCTGCGATTTTCTCCTTTTCGCTATAACGCGTACACTCACACCTCTACCAACTGCCCCCCTAGCTCAGTCGGTAGAGCGTTTCCATGGTAAGGAAAAGGTCACCGGTTCGATTCCGGTGGGGGGCTCGGAAGTACACAACTTAATATCTAGGTCCATTATTGATTTGGCGGGGTAGCTCAGCTTGGTAGAGCAAGCGGCTCATAATCGCTGTGTCGTGGGTTCAAATCCCGCCTCCGCTACCAATCTTTATCCACCAATTTCACCCAAACGGGTGGCTGTGGGTAATCTATGATCCCTAAGAACGAGCAAATACCGATGTAGAAGGAGAACCACCATGGCAAGCAAGAGCGCGGACGTTCGTCCAAAGATCACCATGGCATGCGTTGATTGCAAAGAGCGCAACTACATCACAAAGAAGAACCGCCGCAACGATCCAGACCGCATGGAACTTAAGAAGTTCTGTCCACGTTGCAAGTCTTCAACTCTTCACCGCGAAACCCGCTAATGCTCAATCCCGATTCAGTCGGGCGCACCTTTGAAGGTGCGGAATCTATTACGGTTACACAATCAGAGATTGATGCATTTGCAGCAGTAATCGGCGAAACTGATACCAGTGTTGCTCCGCCAACTTTTTCCATACGTATCAGCCTTGAGCAATCTCAATCCATTCTCTCTGATCCATCGGTGGGTCTTGATTGGACGAGAGTTGTCCATGGCGATCAGAAATTTGAAATATTTTCACCCATCAAAGGCGGCGACACTTTTACCTGTGCATCTACGATCGAAAGCTATCGAGTAGCAGCCGGCAACGAAATTGTTACCGTTCGATCCGATCTGAAAAAGGGATCAGAGATCGCGCTCTCATCGTGGTCGACCTTGGTGGTGCGTGCATGATCGAGGTCGGAACTGCTATCGAGGAGAGAGTTTTTACCGTTAATCGCGCGCTGTTGAAGGCGTATGCAGATGCAAGCGGGGATCAAAATCCTATTCACCAGAACGAAGAATTTGCACTTTCGGTCGGACTTCCAAACGTCATTGCCCACGGCATGTTAACGATGGCACTTGTTGGAAAATACGTTACTGATTGGGCTGGGGGATCAAGTAAGGTCACCCATTTCGGCGCTCGCTTCATTAAGCCAGTCATTGTTCCAGCAGATACAGATGTTGATCTGACGGTGACAGCAACGATTACCGAGGTCAATGATTCAACAATCTCACTTGATCTCACTGCGACATCTGTTGGTATCAAAGTTCTGGGAATGGCTAAGGCCGTCGTTCTTCGATGAGTGCATCAGATCGCATCATTACTCTAGCCCAAGAGCGAATGGCAGCACGTGCCGCAAAAGATTGGGCGCGTTCAGATCAATTACGCGATGAGATTGCAGCAGCAGGCTTTGACGTTGTTGATGTCGCAGGCGGATTCGAACTCAAAGAACGAGAACGATTCCCTGTTTATTCATCTCCACGCGATATCCGCCCCATCGTTATCGGAAAGAGCGAAATCGCACTCACTATGATTGTTGATGGCTTTATTGAAGATTGTATTGAGACGATTCAATCAGTGAAGAAGTTCTCTGATGTGCCTATCGTTCTTCTCGTCCTGGGAGAACCAGGAGCTCTGGTTGATCACCTTGATGCCCAGACCAAGATCATCACCTTGAGTGAGAAGTTTGGTTGGGGCGAATGTGCCAATGCGCTATTGAAGAGCGTTTCATCTAAGTTTCTTGTTCTCATGGATCCATCAACGCGCTTTACTGGTGATGCCGTTACACCTGTCCTCGATGTTCTCGTTCAAGGACACTATGCAGCTGCGGGATGGAAAGGTGGCCTCATTAACCTTGATGACCAATGGCGCAGCGTTGATGATAAAGGTATCGGTGAAGTCGATGTCCTCTTTAGTTACTTCATTGCCTTAGATCGCGAAGGAGCCATCTCGGCAGAGGGTTTCAATAATCGCGCCGTGTATTACCGCAATGCAGATATTGAGTTCTCATTACGCCTTAAGCATGCTGGCGGCCACTTGTTGCAAATTGATCTGCCACTTGAACAAGCCCGCCATCACGGTTACTACGATGTTGATCCTGAGTATCGCGATCTACAATCAAAGAAGAATTACGATCGGATTCTCGAGAGATTCAGAGGCAAAGAAGCAATTCTCTCGCCCCGCAGGTAGCCTTACTCCATGACCGATCTTCGCGACTACACATCCCTTCGCGTTGGCGGCCCTGCAACAAATTTCGTTGAAGTCCATAACGAGTCAGAGATTATTGCAGCCCTTGATGCAGCAGGAGATTCTCCTGTTCTTATTTTAGGCAGCGGTACTAATGTCTTGGTTTCAGATGCTGGCTTTGCGGGTACAGTCATTCACATTACAAATAGTGCTCTTGTTTCAGAAGTCGACGCCTGCAGCGGTGCAACACTGACGATTGGTGCTGGCGAAAATTGGGATGATTTCGTAGCGCTCACACTAGAGCGTGGTTTTGCTGGACTTGAGACCTTAAGTGGAATTCCTGGAACCATCGGTGCTGCACCGATTCAAAACATTGGCGCATATGGCCACGAAGTCTCAGAGTTCATTACTCGCGTGCGTACCTACGACCGTACTGCCAAAGCTATTAAGACCTTTACCAATGATGAATGTGAATTCGAGTATCGATCGTCGCACTTTAAGAAAAATCCCGGTCGCTACATTGTTCTAGAAGTGCAGTTCCAGTTACGCCAGGGCGAATACAGCGATCCAATTACCTATGCTGAACTTGCCAAAAAACTCGGCATCGAAATCGGAGAAAAGGCTCTTCTTGCGCAGGTGCGTTCAGCAGTCCTTGAACTCCGCGCATCTAAAGGAATGTTGCTCAACCCTGACGATCGTGATTCATGGTCGGCTGGATCTTTCTTTACCAACCCAATTATCTCGGCAGAGATTGCTGCAGCCCTCCCTGCAGATGCTCCACGGTGGCCACTTGAAGATGGTCGAGTGAAGACAAGTGCAGCATGGTTGATTGAACATGCAGGAGTTGCCAAAGGTTCAGCGCTAGGTGGAGCGCGCGTATCAACTAAACATGTACTTGCACTAACAAATGCAGGGAATGCAACGGCAGCAGATATAGTTGAACTGGCAAAGAGCGCGCAGGCAAGAGTCTATGAAAAGTTTGCGATCAAGCTAGAGCCAGAGGTAAATCTTGTCGGGCTTAGCCTTCTGTGAGTAATTTTTTGATACGGTTAATTCCTTCGACAATATCTTCATCGCTTGTCGCATAAGAAAAACGTAGGTAACCAGAAGGGCCAAAAGCTTCACCAGGAACTGCTGCAACTTCAACTTCTTCCAAAATTAGCGTGGCCAGCTCAGCAGATGTCTGTGGAGTTTTTCCACGTATTGTCTTTCCAAGTACACCTTTGACTGATGGATAGACGTAGAAAGCACCCTGAGGCGTTGGGCAATCAAAACCTGGAATCTCATTGAGCAGATCGACAATCAATTTGCGACGTCGATTAAATGCAACGCCCATTTCATGGACTGCAGAAAGGTCACCCGTGAGTGCGGCAATTGCAGCGCGTTGAGAGACATTCGAGACATTTGAAGTCATATGTGACTGCAAGTTGGTTGCCGCCTTGATTACATCCTTTGGACCAATCATCCAACCAACGCGCCAGCCGGTCATTGCATAAGTCTTGGCAACGCCATTGATGATGATGCAGGTGTCTGCCAATTCGGGAACCAGAACCGGAAGTGATGGAGCAGTTGCGCCGTCATAGAGTAGGTGCTCATAAATCTCATCAGAGATAATCCAAATGTTATGTGCTACCGCCCATTCGGCGATTGCCTTTGCCTGTTCGGGTGAGTAGACAGAACCTGTTGGATTTGATGGAGAACAGAAGAGTAGGGCTTTAGTCTTTGGTGTGCGGGCAGCTTCAAGTTGTTCAACTGTAACTAGGTAGTTTTGAGATTCATCGGCAAAGATTTCAACGCTCACGCCACCTGCAAGCTGAATACACTCTGGATAGGTTGTCCAGTAAGGAGATGGAAGAAGTACTTCATCACCCGGATCAATAATTGTTGCAAATGCCTGGTAGACCGCCTGCTTTCCACCATTGGTGACAAGAACTTGGTCGACAGTGATCTCGTAATTGGAATCGCGTTTAGTTTTGTCAACGATTGCTTGGCGCATCTCGGGCAATCCCGCCGCAGGTGTGTAGCGATGATTAGCAACAACCTTTGTCGCAGCAGCTGCCGCCTCAACAATGTATGCAGGTGTTGGGAAGTCTGGTTCGCCTGCGCCGAAACCAATAACAGGGCGACCGGCAGCTTTGAGCGCCTTCGCCTTGCTATCGACTGCAAGGGTGGCCGATTCTGCTATTGCTGCGATACGTGCGGAGATTCTGCTCATGGGGCTAAGTCTGCCGTATGCGAGCCTGTGCGCACGCTCAGTTTTACCTAAGCCCTCATGTGGGCATACACTTCGACGCTCACGACATTTGAAGGTCTGCCTTGGCATGCCTTCTAGTCGCGAAGGGCAGTAGCTCAATTGGCTAGAGTTGCCGTCTCCAAAGCGGCCGGTTGGGGGTTCGAGTCCCTCCTGCCCTGCACGTTGTACAGAAGTATCGAAAGTTTTAAAGGATGAAGAGAGAAGAGAAAGGAAGATCGATGACTGAGTCTGTTGACGCGACCGAGAAGAAGCTTGGCCTCTTCGCGCGCGTTGGACTTTTCTATCGCCAAGTACTTTCTGAATTGAAGAAGGTTGTCTGGCCGACACGTAAGCAACTCACAACGTACACAGCCGTTGTTCTTGTCTTCGTTCTCTTCATCATTGCAGTCGTCTCCCTTCTCGACTTGGTTCTTACCAAGATTGTTTTCTGGGTATTCGGGTAGCGGTAATTAGGTAAAGGGTAGGAAGAGATCACAATGAGTGAAGATGTAAAGCCTGACGCATTCGAAGCAGCTCTTGCTGCCAACGCCGATGAGCTTGCCCAGCCTGCCATCGATGCCTCGGTTGAAGAGGTTGTTGAGGCAGCCGCTGCTGAATCTTCATCTGTCGATGATCTCGCGCTCGCAAGTGATGAAGATGGCGATGTCGAGTCAGATGAGAACGATCCAAATGCAGAATTCCGCCGCACACTTCGTGCCGCAATCGGTGACTGGTATGTCATCCACTCTTACGCTGGTTACGAGAAGAAGGTAAAGGGCAACCTTGCCAACCGTATTCAGTCTTTGAACATGGAAGATTATATTTTCCAGATCGAAGTTCCTGAAGAAGAGATCACTGAAATTAAGAACGGACAGCGCAAGCAGGTTAAGCGCAATATCTACCCAGGTTATGTTCTTGTTCGCATGGAGCTCACAGACG